>CAUJGH010000226.1 GCA_963169575.1 Myxococcota bacterium
CCCGATCTGCGCGCTCCAGGCCGCGATGCAGGGCTACGAGGTCAACACCCTCGAGAACGTCGTCGACAAGGCCGACATCTTCATCACCGCGACGGGCAACTTCAACATCATCACCGCCGACCACATGGCGCGGATGAAGGACAAGGCGATCGTCGGCAACATCGGCCACTTCGACAACGAGATCGACATGGCGGGCCTCAAGAAGGTGCCCGGCATCCAGAAGATCAACATCAAGCCGCAATACGACGAGTGGCGCTTCGCGGACGGACATAGCGTCCTGATCCTCGCCGAGGGCCGGCTGCTGAACCTCGGCTGCGCGACGGGGCATCCCTCGTTCGTGATGTCGGCCTCGTTCACGAACCAGGTGCTCGCCCAGCTCGAGCTCCATCAGAACGGTTCGAAGTACGACAAGCGCGTCTACGTCCTGCCGAAGAAGCTCGACGAGGAAGTCGCGCGGCTGCATCTCGACAAGCTCGGCGTCAAGCTGACGCGGCTGAGCTCGGCGCAGGCGACCTACCTCGACATCGACGTCGAGGGGCCGTACAAGCCGGATCACTATCGCTACTAGGTCCGGTCCCAGGACCGGTCGCGGGCCGCGCGCTTGTTCGAGACGCTCATCGGTGCCCTGGTCGTCGCCGTCTTCTGCCTGCTCGCGTGGGCGGTGACGGCGACGGCCGAGGCGCTGCTCTTCGGCGGTCTCGGCCTCGCCGCCCTCGGCTTCGCCTACGGGATCCCGACGGCGCTGGTCTACCACTGGCTGCTGCACCGCTCGCTCTCGCGGCACGGCCGTCTGCCCCGGCGATGGTGGGTCTCGCCGACGGCCCACCACGATCTCGTGCCGCCCGCCGAGCGCGGATCCATCCTGCTCTGGGCGGGGATCGGCGGATCGGGATTCGTCGTCGTCGTTCTCGGCATCGTGCTGACCTCGCTCGGTCTCTGGCGCGCGCGCGGGCTCTGAGCGCAACGTGAAAGGCGAGCGATGAACGGTCGACCCGCAGATCCCGCGCCGATTCCCGGACCGGGAGACCTCGAGGCCCGGCTCGGCGCGTTCGGCGGCAGCCTCGCACTGCGCCGGCCGCCGCTCTGTCCCGAGCTCGAGCTCTGGTTGATGAGCGATGCCGTCGACCTCGAGACCGGCTGCCGCGCGCTCGCCGAGGGCGAGGCGCCGCCGTATTGGGCGTTCTGCTGGGGATCCGGCCAGGCCCTCGCGCGCTTCCTGCTCGACCATCCCGAGCGCGTCCGCGGCCTCCGGGTCCTCGATCTCGGCACGGGCTCGGGCATCGCTGCGATCGCCGCGGCCCGAGCGGGGGCCCGGGAGGTCTTCGCGCTCGACATCGACCCGACCGCCCGCGCCGCCGCGGAGCTGAATGCCGCGCACAACGGCGTGTCGCTCCGAACGACCGGCGTCGCCCCGGCCGACTTCGATCTCCTGCTCGCCGCCGACGTGCTCTACGAGACCGGCCTGCGCGACTGGATCCTGGTCGAAGCGCGCCGCCACGCGCCCTGCCTGCTCGCCGATCCGCAGCGTACCGGTACGCCCCGGATCGACTTCCCGATCGTCGCGACCTTCGATGCCCGCACGCTCCCCGACGTCGACTCGCCGCGGACGACCGTCGTCCTCCACGCCCTGCCCCGTCTGGGCGCTTGACCGCCCCTCGGCGCCGCTGCGCTAGTTTCGCCGCTCCCGAGGCGGAGACGCGCATGTCCATGAAGACGCAGGCGATGCAGGTACGCGAGGTCGGCGGGCCCGAGCAGCTCGTGCTCGCCGAAATCGAGGTTCCCGATCCGGGGCCGGGCTTCGCGCGCATCCGGATCGAGCGGATCGGCGTCAACTTCATCGACACCTATCATCGAACGGGCCTCTATCCGCTGCCCCTGCCCTTCGTCCCCGGCGTCGAGGCCGCCGGGATCGTCGAGTCGGTCGGCCCGGACGTCGCAGAGATCGCGCCCGGCGACCGCGTCGCCTTCGCCCTCGTGCCGGGCGCCTACGCCGGCGTCTGCCTCGCGCCGGCCCGTCAGCTGATCCGGATTCCCGCGGCGCTCTCCTTCGATCTCGCCGCGGCGAGCCTGCTGCAGGGGATGACGGCGCACTACCTGACCCACGGCGTCCGCGAGCCCCGCCCCGGCGATACGGCGCTCGTCCATGCTGCCGCCGGCGGGACGGGCGGACTGCTGATTCAATGCCTCAAGGCGGCGGGCGTGCGCGTGATGGGAACCTGCTCGAGCGAAGAGAAGGCCGCGATCGCGCGGACCGCCGGTGCGGACGAAGTCGTCCGCTACGACCAGGCCGATTTCCGCGAACGCGCACGCGCCTGGACGGGCGGCCGCGGCGTCGACGTCGTCTACGACTCGGTCGGTCGCTCGACCTTCGAGGGCAGCCTCGCCAGCCTGCGTCCGCGGGGCCTCTTGTGTTTGTTCGGTCAGGCGAGCGGCCCGGTGCCCCCCTTCGATCTCGGGCGTCTCAATGGCGCGGGCTCGCTCTTCGTCACCCGCCCGAGCCTCGGCCATTACGTCGCGACGCGCGAAGAGCTCGAGCTGCGCGCCGGCTGGGTCTTCGCCGGGCTGATCGAGGGACGGCTTCATCAATCCATCGATCGCCACCACGCCCTCGCCGACGCGGCCGAGGCCCACCGCGATCTCGAGGGCCGGCGATCGACGGGCAAGCTCCTCTTGGACGCGTGCTGAACCGGGAAACGAGGCCTTCGGATGTTCGACCTGGCGATCCTTTTTCCCGTGCTCGCGGTCGCGACATGGGTCGGCGTTCCGCTCTACGCGGCGTTCGCCCGCGGCCGCTTCTACGCGATCTTCAGCGCAGTCCTGCTGACCTTCGCGCTGCCGGGCGCGCTCGTTCTGCATGCCCGCCTGCGGACGGTGCTGCCCGAGCCGGCCGTCGTCGCGATCGACCTCCTGTTCGCCTACTCGATGGTCGTCTCGGGTGTTCAGTTCGCGCATCTCGTGCGCGCGCGGATGCGCAGCTCCGCCTTCCGCTGGCTCGTCTCCGTTCCCGGCCAGACCTTCATCGCGGGCGGCATGCTCGCCGGGCCCTGGCTCGTCGTGCTGCTGCCGTTCCGGATGCTATTCGGCGCGCTGGGGCGCGAGGACGTACTCTTCGCCTGGACCTTCGTCGAGGCGATTCCGCTCGTCGTCGCCGTCGCGTCGGTTCTGACCTCGACGACGGCGCGGCCCGAGACGGTGCGCATCCGGCTGGCGCGCGAAGGGCCGAAGCAGATCGCGCGGGTCCCGGTGGAGCGGATCCGGAGCCGCGCGCCCGGGTCTTCGGCGCGAGGGCCGGGCTCGACGCGCCCGCTGCGGATCGTGCAGCTGACGGACACGCATCTCGGCCCCTGGCAGAGCGTCGCGCGGCTGCGCCGACGCGTCGCCCATCTGGTCGCGCGCGAACCCGATCTCGTCGCCCTGACCGGCGACTACCTGACGATGGAGAGCATGGGCTCGCCCGGCTGCCTCGCCCGCGCGCTCGAGCCCCTGCGCCCGGTCGCCGATCGCTGCGTCGCGATCTTCGGCAACCACGACCACGAGGCGCCCGACCACGTCCGCGACGCGATGAAGACGCTCGGCATCCGCCTGCTGATCGACGATGAGGCCTGCTTCGAGACCGGCGCGGGCCCCGTCCAGGTCGTCGGCTCCGACTATCTCTCGTCGGACCACGCCGACCGGCTCGCCGCGCTGCTCGGTCGCCATCCGCGGCGCGAGGCCCATCTACGCCTGCTGCTGCTCCACGATCCGGTCGGCTTCCACGCGCTGCCCGAGGACGACGTCGACCTCGTGCTCTCGGGCCATACCCACGGCGGCCAGGTCGGCCTCGTCTCCCTCGGCCTCGACTGGACGGTCCTCTCGCGTACACGCTGGCCCGACCAGGGCCTGTTCGCGCGCGGCGCGTCCCGCCTCTACGTCCATCGCGGCACCGGCTTCTACGGCTTCCCGCTCCGCGTCGGCGTTCCCGCCGAACACTCGCTGCTCGAGATCTTCGGCGCCTGAGTCGCAGCGCGGCGAAGCCGCCTACCAGACCGTGCGGCCGCCATCGACGACGTGCTCGTGGCCCGTGACGAAGCTCGACTGATCGGAGAGCAGGAACATCACGAGGCCCGAGATTTCCTCTCGCCGCCCGGGCCGCCGCAGCGGCTGGGCCTGGAAGAGCGTCTCGAACTCGGATTCGGGAACGAGGAACATGCCGGTCCCCTCGACGGCGCCGGGATGCACGGTGTTGACGCGGATGTTCCACTGCCCGAGCTCCGAGGCCGCGACCTTCGAGAGCCCGCGCACCGCCCATTTCGACGCGCCATACGCCCCGTGCTCCGGGATGCCGCGCGTCCCGGCGATCGACGAGAGGTTCACGATCGAGCCGCCGCCGGCCTCGCGCATCGCGGGCACGACCGCACGGATGCCGAGCCAGGTCCCGATCACGTTGACGTCGAGCATCTTCCGGAAGCGTTCGCGGTCTTCGTCCATGACGGGCTTCGTCCACCAGATCGCCGCGTTGTTGACGAGGCCGTCGATCCCGCCGAAGCGCTTCTTCGCCTCCGCCGCGACACTCTCCCAATCGGACTCCTTCGTCACGTCCTGGGGAACGAAGTGCGCGTTCTTCCCGAGCTCGTTCGCGAGCTTCGCGCCGGCATCCGCCTGGAGATCGGTCAGCACGACACGCGCGCCCGCCTCGACGAAGAGCCGGGCGTGCACGGCGCCCATGCCCTGCGCCGCGCCGGTGATGATGATGCGCTTCCCCTCGAGCTGTCCCATCGCAGATCCTCCGTCGGTCGCATCGCTTGCCTGGATGGGGAGCGGGGCGCCGTGAGAAGGGACGCTAGCAATCGCCGCGGCGCGCGGAATCGGTCTCCGATCCCATCGCCGGCGCCACCGAGAGCCCTGCCCCTTCGTCCCAGACGAGCTCGACGTCCCGCGTCGAGACCCGCGACCAGTCGAAGACCGGAACGAGGTCGGCCGGGCGGCAGCGCGTGCCATCGGGGACGAGGCCGACGCCGCTCGCGACGATCCCGCAGAGAGCGCGCGCATCGTAGCGTCCGCGCAGCGCTTCGATTCCGACGGCGCCATGCAGCTTCGAGAGCTTCCCTCCGCTGCGCTCGAGGTAGAGACAGTGATGGCGGTAGGCGGGCGTCTCGAATCCGAGCCGCCGCTGGAGGGCGACCTGCAGCATCGTCGAAGGCGCGAGATCCCGGCCGCGGACGACGCGGACGACTTCTCTCGCCGCGTCGTCGACGACCGAGACGAAATGATAGGCGTAGGACCCGTCCCGACGGCGCAGCAGCGGGTCGCCGAATGCCTGTGCGGCATCGCCCGAGAGGTCGAGCCCGCTCTCGTCCCGGAGCTCGACCGGCTCCGCGTCGTCGAGCCGGAGGCGCAGCGGCCCGGGGCACGAGCGCCAATCGGATGGGCCGACGATCTTCGCGCGGCAGGTCCCGGGATAGCGATGACTGCCGTCCGGCGCGAGCGTCCCGATCGCCCGGATCCGAGCACGGCTGCAGTCGCAGGCGTAGACGCGTCCCGTCCCGACGAGTCGTTCCAGAACCGCTTCGTGGCGCTCGCGCTGCTCGGACTGACGCTCGGTGGCGTCCCATTCGAGCCCGAGCCATTCGAGATCGCGCTGCATCGCATCGACGAGGGCCGGCTTCGAGCGTTCGCGATCGAGATCTTCGAGACGCAGAAGAACGCGAGCGTCGCGCGAACGGGCGTCGAGCCAACATAACAGCGCGGCGAGCAGGGTTCCCGGATGGGCGGGGCCCGTCGTCGACGGCGCGAAGCGCGAGAAATTCCGCTGCGACTGGATCTCGTCCTCCCTCGCGCGAGCGCCCGCAGCGCTCTCCCCTTTCGGCTCCATGCGCGACAACGTCGCACCGAAGAGCGGCCCATGCACGACCCCGTCCACGAACCCGGCATCATGGGCCGCCGGATCGGCGTACGCATCGGCCCGAAGAGCCTCGCCCCCCGCGTCCTCGAAGCCCTGCGCGCGCTCGGCTACACGATGATCGACTTCGATTCGCAGCGCGCCCCCGAACGGACGCGCGACGGCTGCGGCCTCTGGCTGGTCGACGAAGACCGGCTGCCCGAGCTTCCCGACCGAGAGGAGACCTCCGATCGCCGCATCCTGCTGATCGCCTCGGCGCGGAGCGCGCCGCTCGCGGACCCCCGGATCTTCGCGACCGCGCGGCGGCCCGCCCGCCTTGGCGCCGTCTACGAGATGATCCAGTCCGCGCTCGAGAGCACGCCGCGCAGCGCGCCGCGCATCCGCACCCAGCTCTCCGCCCGCTGCATCCGCGGCGAGCGCCGATCGATCGGCGCCGTGCTGTCGCTCTCCGAAGGCGGCTGCCTGCTGCGATCCGGCGAGCCGATCGCGCGCGGAACCCGGGTCGACCTGCAGTTCGCCCTCCCGAGCTTCGGCCTGATCTCGACGCGCGCCGAATGTCGTTATGCACGCGAGGGCGATGCCGGGCTCGCATTCGCCGCATCGGGAGCCGACGTGCGACATTCGATCGCGCATTTCGTGACGTCGCAGCTCGCAGAGAGCGACCTCGCGCGGCGTGGAGCCGGATCGCGTGGCGGCGCGCTCTCCGCCTGAGGCGGCGGAGACCGAGTCCAGCGCCGATCTGCGCGAAGGCGACGAATCAGCCGGGAGACCCGCCGCCCGGCTCCGCGAGCAGCGCTGCGGGCTCGAACCAGCGGCCGCGAAAGACGACGGCCAGCGGGTCGGCCAGCGCCGAGAGATCCCGCAGCGGATCGGCGGTCAGGACCAGCAGATCCGCCGAGAGCCCCGGCGCCAGCCGCCCGGTTTCTCCGGCGACCCCCAGCGCCCGTGCGGCCTCGCAGGTCGCCGCGCGCAGCACGTCGACGGGCCGCATGCCCGCATAACGCTGCAGCGCCCGCAGTCCGTCGATCAGCGCATGATGGAAGACGCCGGGGATCCCGGCGTCGCTCGAGGCGATGAAGCGAACGCCATGCTCGCGCTGCAGCTCGAGACAGCGTGAGAGCCGGCGGAAGAAATCCGAGGGCGCCCCCGACGCATCGACCGCGCGCGCGAGCCAGCCCGCGTTCACCGTCGGCGAGACCCAGACCTCGCGCTCGGCGAGCTCGCGCATCAGGCCCTCGTCCAGGTCGGTGCCGAAGCCGCCCTCGCCCGCGAAGGAGGCATGCTCGATCGTCCGCACACCGGCTCGGAGCGCCGCGGCGATGCCGGCCGTGCCATGGCAATGCGCCGCGACGGCGAGCCCCTCGCGCCGGGCCGCCGCGACGATGGCGGCCAGCGACGGCACGTCGAATTGCGTGTCGCGCGGACGACTTCCCGGCGTGAAGACGCCGCCGGTCGCCATCACCTTGATCCAGTCGCTCGCGTGCTGCGCCTGTCGCGCGACCACGCGCTCGATCTCGCCCTGCGAGCGGACGATGCCGCCCCAGAAGGCACAGTGACCGTCCGGCGTCGTGAGCGGCTGGCCACAACTGAGCAGGCGTGGGCCGGGGAGCCGGTTCGCATCGATGGCCTCGCGCAGGGCGTGTTCGTGATAGGCGCCGCCACCGCAATCGCGCGCGGTGGTGATGCCGTGGGCGAGCATCGCCCGGGCGCGCTCGCCCATCGCAAAGATCCGGACCGCGGGATCGACGGCGAGCTGTTCGGCGGGCGTCCTCAAGAGCGGGTCGAGCTCGAGGTGCACGTGGGCGTCGATCAGGCCGGGGACCAGAACGCGCCCCGACAGATCGATCGTCGTCTCGGCCGGCCCCAGCGCGAGCGCATCGCGGCCCAGCGCGAAGATCCGGCCGCTGCGAATCCGCAACGCAACGGCGTGCGGGGCGATCACGTCGTGATCGGAATCCCAGATCCGCGCTCCGGTGATCAGAATATCGTTCGATTCCAATCAGTTGACTCCAATTCGATCGAAGCAGACGCCTCCGGGCGTTGCGCTCGGTTCGATCTTGGGCATTCTCCCCCGGCGGCTGGACCCGCCCAACCGGGCAGCTGTTTCATGCATCGAGCTCTCCCGTCGAAAGCTTCGCGGGTCTCTCGAAGGTCTCTCGAATTCAACCGGAAATCGACCGGGACACGACCGGAAGAAGCAGGAAGGACGCCTCTCAAGATGTCGGACTCGAACGAAGTGTTGGTCGTCGCCTCCAAGATCAAGGCATACATCAAGGACAAGGGGGACATGAAGACGTCGGCGAACGTGCTCGAGGTCCTCTCGGATCGCCTGCGCGCGATGTGCGACCAGGCCGTCGAGAGCGCTCGAAGCGACGGCCGCAAGACGGTACTCGACCGCGACTTCAGCTGAGCGGGAGAGGGCCGTTGTCCTCGTACGGCGGGGAACGCGACGAGCCGAACGCCGAGACGGTCGTCGCGTATCGCTCCGACGTGGGGCGGGTGCGGGCAGCCAACGAGGACGACGGCGGCAGCTTTCGGCGCGCGGACGGCGCGCGGCTGCTGGTCGTCGCGGATGGCATGGGCGGCCATCGCGGCGGGGCGACCGCCAGCCGTGAAGCCCTCGCGACGATCGCAGGGGCCTTCGCGGCGGGCGCCTCTGCCGGATCTTCCGATCCGGCAGAGGCCCTGCGAACGGCCATCGAGCTCGCCAACGAACACATCCATGCGATCGCGGCCGGGGATCCCGGCCTCGCCGGAATGGGCACGACGGTCGTCGCTTTCCTGCTCGGCGCCGACGGGCGCGGGACGGTCGCGCACGTCGGCGACAGCCGCGCCTACCGACTGCGCGGCGGGAGGCTGGAAGCGCTCACGACCGACCACAGCGTCGTCGCCGAGATGCTCCGCCGGGGCGCCCTGACCGCCGAAGAGGCCGCCTATCATCCGCGCCGCAACGAGATCCTCCGATCGGTCGGCGTGCTCGAGAACGTCGACGTCGAGATCGGCGAGGTCGAACTCGCGGACGGCGACTGGATCCTGCTCTGCTCGGACGGCCTCGGCGGCGTCGTCTCGGACGCCGAGATCGAAGAGGTGCTCGTCGCCGCGCTCTCCGCTCCGCAGCCGCTCGAGCGCGCTGCCGAGGCGCTCGTCGACCTCGCGAACGAATGCGGGGGCCCGGACAACGTGACGGTGGCCCTGCTCGCCCTGCCGCCCGGCTGGCGCGCGCGCATCGATTCGCAGGGGCTTCGGCCCGAGATGCGGGAAGACGCGGACGGCCGCGCAGCGGAATCGGCTCTCGTCGACGGCCGCGAGCCCCGACCGCGAGCCCGCGAGATCCTCGCCGCACGTTCCAAGGCCCGAAACGAATCCATCACGCGCCCGCTCGGCGCGGTCGGCAGTGCGCTCCGGATCGTCGCGATCGTGCTGTTCGCGGCGCTCGCCTGGCTGCTCTGGCAATCCCGCTGAGGCTCCGGCGTCGGCGCGGGGACCCGCCGCGCGGCCTGGCCCGGATCAGCGCGCTGTCGCCGTCGTCGGCTCGCCGTCGAAGGCGATCCGAACTGCGACGCCGGCGGGACGGCGCTCGGGATCGAAGGCGATCGCGAGCAGCTCGTCGGCGACCATTCTCGGATCGTTGAAATCGCCCGTGCGCTTTCGCTCGACGAAACGCTCCCGATCGGGAAAATCCGATGGATCCGCGGCGCGGATCTGCGCCTGCATCGCGGTGTCGATGACGCCCGGCGCGACCGAATAGGCGCGCAGGCCGATGGACGCCTCTTCGGCGGCGACGACCTCGGTCAGCCGCTCGACCCCCGCCTTCCCCGCGCAATAGGCGCCCCAGCCCTCGTAGGGCTTCCAGGCGGCGCCCGACGACATGTTGACGAGCACGCCGCCGCGGCCCTGCCGGCGCAGATGCCGGACATAACAGCGCGTGCCGATGAAGACGCCGACGAGGTTGGTGTCGACGTGGTCCCGGAAGGCCTGGACGGAGACGTCGCGAACGGGCGCGATCGGCTCGAGGACCCCGGCGTTGTTGATCCAGAGATCGACCACGCCGAAGCGCTGCTCGATCTCCGGCACCAGCGCCTCCATCGCATCGGCGTCGCGCACGTCGAGCCGGCGGGCGAGGATCCGCTCCCCTTCGGGCAGCGCGGGCGCCCCGCGCGAGCAGAGGACGAGGCACATGCCCCGCTCGGCGAACCGCCGCGCGAGCGCCTCCCCGATGCCGCGGCTCGCCCCGCTCACGAACGCGACCCTTCCCTCGAGCGACGGCATGCCCATCCGGCGACTCCTCCCGGCGTGCGAGCATATCGAAGAAGGCATTCGCCGAGACCCGTCCGGATCCCCTACGCTGGCGCCCGCATGCCCCCCGCCAAGCGCCGACCGAGCCCGCCGAGCCCCTCGAAGAAGACGCCGACGCGCGCTGCTGCGCCGATCGCGGAGCTCGACCACATCGAGATCCGCGGCGCCCGCGAGCACAACCTCAAGTCGATCGACGTCGACATCCCGAAGAAGAAGCTCGTCGTCATGACCGGCGTCTCGGGCTCGGGCAAATCCTCGCTCGCCTTCGACACGCTCTACGCCGAGGGCCAGCGCCGCTACGTCGAGAGTCTCTCGGCCTACGCGCGCCAATTTCTCGGCCAGATGGAGAAGCCCCGCTACGACACGATCCGCGGCCTCTCGCCGACGATCTCGATCGAGCAGAAGACGACGGGCAGCAACCCGCGCTCGACCGTCGGCACGATCACCGAGATCTCCGACTATCTCCGCGTGCTCTGGGCCCGCACGGGTCGTCAGCACTGCCATCTCTGCGGCGCCCGCGTCGAGAGCCAGAGCGCCGAGCAGATCGCGCGCACCCTCGAGCGCCTCGCCGAGGGCACGCGCGTCGTCCTGCTCGCCCCGCTGCTCGTCAATCGCAAAGGCGAGCACCGCGAGCTGCTCGAGGAAGCGCGCCGTTCCGGCTGGACCCGCCTGCGCGTCGACGGCGAGCTCGTCGAGATCGAGGGCCTCACGCATCTCGACAAGCGCAAGAAGCACGACGTCGAGGCCGTGATCGACCGCATCGTCGCCAAGCCGGGCATCAAGAGCCGCCTCAACGAATCCGTCGAGACGGCACTCCGGATCGGCAAGGGCCAGATGACGGCGGCGATCGACGGCGAAGGCGATCGCCCCTTCTCCGAGAAGGCCGCGTGCGGCCGCTGCCAGATCTCGTTCCCGGAGCTGACGCCCCAGGCCTTCTCCTTCAACAGTCCGCAGGGCATGTGCGACGACTGCAACGGCCTCGGTACGCGCTTCGAGATCGATCCCGCCCTGGTCGCGCCCGACGATTCGCTCTCGATCGACGGCGGCGCGCTGAAGCCCTGGGGCGAGAACGTCTCCGAAAAGGACGGCTGGGGCAGCGGATTCCGCCGGCAGATCCTCGCGCAGCTCGGGATCCCCTCGGACAAGCCGTGGAAGAAGCTCTCCGAGAAGCAGCGCCAGCAGATCCTCTACGGCACCGACGATCGCCGCTTTCGCGTCAAATGGAAGAGCAAGGAAGGCAGCGGCGGCCAGTTCGATACGACCTGGGAAGGCTTGATCCCCCAGCTGATGCGCCGCTTCAAGGACACCCAGTCCGAGAGCATGAAGGCCTGGTACGCGAAGTACATGTCGAACACGGCCTGTACGACCTGTCGTGGCACGCGCCTGCGCCCCGAGAGCGCCGCCGTCCGCGTCGCCGGCAAGACCCTCGTCGAGATCTCCGCGATGACGGTCGACGTCGCGCGCGACTTCTTCGACACGATCGCGCTGGAGGGCGCCGACCGCGAGATCGCCGCCGAGGTCCTGAAGGAGATCCGCGCGCGTCTCGACTTCCTCGCCGCCGTCGGCCTCGGCTACCTCTCCCTCGACCGCGCGGGGCCGACGCTCTCGGGCGGCGAGTCTCAGCGGATCCGGCTCGCGAGCCAGGTCGGTTCGGATCTCACGGGCGTCATCTACATCCTCGACGAGCCCTCGATCGGCCTGCATCCGCGTGACAACCGACGCCTGCTCGACACCCTCTTCCGCATGCGCGACATCGGGAACACCGTCGTCGTCGTCGAGCACGACGAGGAGACGATCCGAGCCGCCGACCACGTCATCGACTTCGGCATCGGCGCGGGCGTCGCGGGCGGCCACGTCGTCCACGCCGGCACGCCGGCGAGCCTCGAGCGATCGGCGACGTCGCTGACCGGCGCCTATCTCTCTGGCCGCCGCCGGATCGAAATCCCGGAGAAGCGCCGGCTCGCGAAGGGCAACCTCGAGATCCAGGGCGCGAGGGAGAACAACCTGCGCGAAGTCGACGTCGAGATCCCGCTCGGCGTGCTCGTCGCCGTGACCGGCGTTTCGGGCGCGGGCAAGTCGACGCTCGTGAACGACATCCTCTTTCCCGCGGCGTCGCGCGCGCTGAACGGCAGCAGCGCCCGGGTCGGTCGCCATCGCCAGGTCTCGGGCCTCGGCCAGCTCGACAAGGTGATCGACATCGACCAGAGGCCGATCGGCCGCACGCCGCGCAGCAATCCCGCGACCTACATCAAGGTCTTCGACGAGATCCGCACCTTCTTCGCCGAGCTGCCGGAGAGCCGCGTCCACGGCTACAAGCCCGGGCGCTTCTCCTTCAACGTGAAGGGCGGGCGCTGCGAGTCGTGCGAGGGCGACGGCGTCCGCCAGATCGAGATGCACTTTCTCGCCGACGTATTCGTCCGCTGCGAGGAATGCCAGGGCAAGCGCTTCAACGAGGCGACGCTGCGCGTCGCGTTCAAAGGCAAATCGATCGCCGACGTCCTCGACCTCACGATCGCCGAGGGGATCGAGCTCTTCGCCGCGCATCCGAAGATCCGCGAGCCGCTGAAGCTGCTCGAGCGCGTCGGCCTCGACTACATCCATCTCGGCCAGCCCTCGCCGACGCTCTCGGGCGGCGAGGCCCAACGCAACAAGCTCGCCCGCGAGCTCTCGAAACGCGCGACCGGGCGCACGCTCTACATCCTCGACGAACCGACGACGGGCCTGCATTTCGAGGACGTGCGCAAGCTCCTTTCGGTCCTGCAGGAGCTGGTCGACGCCGGCAACAGCGTCGTCGTGATCGAGCACAATCTCGACGTCATCAAGTCGGCGGACTGGCTGATCGACGTCGGGCCGGAGGGCGGCCCGGAAGGCGGCGCGATCGTCGCGTGCGGAACGCCCGAAGAGGTCGCTCGTGTCGCGGCGTCCCATACGGGCCGGAGCCTCGCGCCCCTGCTGGCCGAAGGACGCCGCACCGGACGCCCCGACGGAGCGGGTGCGCGTGCGGGCAACGGGCCGGCCCTGCCCGTGTCGACCGGGGCGGGAACTGCGATCCGGCGGGCGACCCCCAATCCGCGGCACCGCTCGAAGAGCGCCTGAACCCGAGCGCGGACGCACCTCGGATCGCGCGCCGTCCGGTCGTGTATGTTCCGGCCGCCTTCTCGAACCCGTGGAGCGCGATCCCCGGCCGCGGCCCTGCGCCGCGCCCCAAGCGAGGAAACGATGATCTGCGAACCGATGCTTCCCCGACTGCGAACCGGCGACGCCCGCCACGCCGGGATCGCGCGCCCGCGCTCCGGCGCGGCCGCCAGCAGCTCGTCGCGCGTGCGTGCCGGCCGGATCGGCGCGGCGCTCGCGCTGCTCGGCGGCCTGGTCGCTGCCCAGATCGCCGCGGCCCAGGCGGGTACGCCGAAGACCGACGAAGAGAAGGCCTTCTACGCGATCGGAACGGCGCTCGCCCGCAATCTCCAGCAATTCGAGCCGATCTCGGATCGCGAGCTCGAGCTGGTGCTCCAGGGATTGCGCGACGTCGTGGGCGACAAGGTCCTCGCCGTCGAACAGCAGGAGGGGGGCGCGCTCATCCAGTCGATGACGCAGGCCCGCCGGGAGAAGGCGATCCAGCTCGAGGCGTCCGCCGCGTCCGCCTTCCTCGCCGCCGAAGCCGCGAAGCCGGGGGCGAAGAAGACCGAGTCTGGACTCATCATCACGCATCTCAAGCCCGGGACGGGCGCCATGCCGGCCGCGACCGACAAGGTCCGCGTGCACTACCACGGCACCCTGCGCGACGGCACCGTCTTCGACAGCTCGGTCGATCGGGGAACCCCCGCGGAATTCCCGCTGAACAAGGTCATCCCCTGCTGGACGGAGGGCGTCGCGCTGATGAAGGTCGGCGGAAAGTCGCGCCTGGTCTGCCCCGCTGCGATCGCCTATCGCGATCGCGGCATGCCGCCGCGCATCCTTCCGGGGGCAGCGCTTTCGTTCGAGGTCGAGCTGTTCGAGATCGTCACGTGATCCGGGCTCGCCGGTCGTGAGAGCGCCGTCGTCCGCTCGGAGAGGACGATCGCCGTCGCCGAGAGCGAATAACAGCTGACGAGCCCGAGGAAGGGCAGCCAGAGCCGAAAGTCGCGTCCCAGGCGGCGGGCGGACGACTTGCGGCGGCCCTTTGCGGGCGCGAGCGCGGGCTTCATCATGGCTCCCTCCGAACGGACCCGGGCGGTCCGACGCGCGATGTTCGGCGCGTC
>CAUJGH010000227.1 GCA_963169575.1 Myxococcota bacterium
CGGTTACGCAGATACCGCCGAACAGGGCCGAGCCAATATTGGCGACCCCCTGGGCCACGAGCTCGCAATTGGAGCGGTGGCGGCGGCCGGTCATGCCGTCGGCAACCACTGCCGACAGCAGCGATTCGATCGAGCCGAGCAATGCGAACAGCGAGCCGAGCGCAAAGACGATCGCGAGCAGACCCGTCGCCCGGAAGGCGCGCTCGACCGCATAACGCCGCCGGAGACGACGATCGGCCGCGCCGAGCTCGGCCCAGTCGCTCGTCGGGCCGCGCGAGGGGCTGCGCTCAGTCATATTGCTCTCGGTAGCGGCGCACGACGACGAGCGCCACGAGATTCAGGGCCAGGGTCGCAAAGAAGAGCGTCAGGCCGAGGGCGAAGGCGGCGAGCGTCTTGGCCGAATCGAATTCCTGATCGCCGACCAGCAGCGTCACGATCTGGACCGTCACCGTCGTCACCGCCGCGAAGGGATTCGCCGTGAGATTGGCGGCGAGCCCGGCCGCCATCACGACGATCATCGTCTCGCCCACCGCGCGCGAGATCGCGAGCAGGAAGGCACCGACGATGCCCGGCAAGGCCGCAGGCAGGATCACGTGCCGGATCGTCTCCGAATCCGTCGCCCCGATCGCGAGAGAGGCCTCGCGCAGCGAGCGCGGCACGGCGTTGAGCGCATCGTCCGAGAGCGACGACACGAACGGAATGATCATCACGCCCATCGCGATGCCCGCGGCGAGCGCGCTCTCGCTCGCGACGTCGAGCCCGATCGACTCGCCGAAGCCCCGGATCAACGGACCGAGCGTCAAGGCGGCGAACGAACCCCAGACGACGGTCGGAATCCCGGCGATGATCTCGAGCACCGGCTTCACCCACGCCCGCATCGATTCGCTCGCGTAGAACGCGAGATGGATCGCCGACATCAGCCCGACGGGAATCGAGATCGACATCGCGATCGCCGTGATCAGGAGCGTGCCCGCGAAGACGGGTACCGCACCGAAGCTCCCCGACGAGCCGACCTGATCGGCCCGCATCGCCGTCTGCGGGCTCCATTCCGTCCCGAAGAAGAACTCGATCGGGCTCGTCAGCCGGAAGAACCGGATCGCCTCGAAGAAGAGGGAGAGGACGATGCCGATCGTCGTCAGGATCGCGACGATCGAGCAGGCCAGCAGCGCGAGGCCGATGATCCGCTCGACCTGGTTGCGGGCGCGCAGCTCGGGCGAGATCCGGCCCCGGGCGAACCAGAGGCCTCCGGCGCCGACGACCGCCGCGAGCGCCCCAACGGCCGCTGCGAAGGTGCCGCGCGCCCGCGAGATGGCTGCCCGGGCGACGCCATGGGCAGGGCTCGCATCGGCTCCGTCGAGCAGCGCCATGCCGGAATGCACGTCGACCACGATCTCCGCCGCCGACTGATCCGCCGCGAGCTGCCCGCTCGCCTCGACCGCCGCACGCGCCCAGTCGTCGACGAGGCTGCCACCGAAGAAGGTCCATCCAATCAGGATCAGGAGCGGTGGCAACGCGGCCCAGACCAGGACGAGCTGGCCATAATGGGCGGGAAGCGAGTGGATTTCGACTCGGCCGCCATCGGTCAGGGCAAGCGCCCGGCGCTGGCCCGACCAGAATCCAGCCGCAGCGAGCAGGGGCAACCCGAGCCAGAGCCAACCGATCACGCGCTGCCTCCCCGTGCCCCGGTGCCTCTGGCCGGCCCGCCCGGCTCGGGCCGAGGTTCGCGCGGAACCCGGGGGCTCGCGATGAATTCCGGGTGACGGAATGGTGACGTTTCGGTGACGGCGAGAGATCTCGTGGTAGCCTGCCAGCTCCCCCTTTTCGAATGTTCCCGGTCGAGTCGGGATTCACCCGCTTGCCACCCCGGCGACACGCAATCGCCATGCCCGAGACGTACTTCTCTGCGCCGTCGCACGTCCGTGACGTCGCATGGGAGACCTCGATGCAATCGCCGGGAATCGAAATCGACCCGCGAGCAACGCGATGGACTGGAGCCATGACGACATCGTCCCAGATGAAGACCGGTCGCGACGTCGACCAGCTCCGGCAGCTGGCCCTTCGCATGGGCGGACTCGCCGAAGAGATCCTCGAGAAGTCGCTGCGGGCCACCTGGCGGCGGGACGCGGCGCTCGCGACGGCCGTGATGGGCGACGATCTCGAGATCGATCGGATCGACGTCGAGATCGACGAGGCGGTGCTCAACGTGCTCGCGCTGCGCGCTCCGGTCGCGATCGACCTGCGGCAGGTGATCGCGATCAACACGATGGCGACCGATCTCGAACGGGTCGGCGATCTGGCGCGCAACATCGCGGGCTGCGCGCGGCGCCTCTGCGAGCGCGATCCGATCGCGGTGCCGGCCGAGCTCAAGAACCTCGCCGAGGCCTGTCAGCGAGCGCTCTCCGAATCTCTCGGTGCCTTCGCGGACCTCGACGTCGACCGGGCGCGCGCCGTGATCGCGGCCGACAACGAAATCGACGCGATCGAATCCGCCTTCGTGCGCGGCGCGATCGCCCGGATCCAGGCGGATCCCGCCACGTCGGCCCAGCAGATCGATCTGATGTTCGTCGCCCGCAACCTCGAGCGCGTCGGCGACCACGCGACGAACATCGCGGAGCACGTCGTGCTCGTCGCCGAGTCCAAGAACCTGAAGCATCGGGAGAAGCTCTCGCGCTAGGCCCGCTGGGGCGACGTCGGAGCCGACCGGGCAGAATCCGGGGAGAAGTGAAAGGTCCATGGCGAAGCGCATCCTGGTCGTCGACGACGAGCCCGACATCCTCGAGCTGACGCGGCTATCGCTGACCCGGGAGGGCTACGACGTCGAGACGGCGGCCACCGGTGACGAGGCGCTCGCGAGCCTGCGGCGCGGCCGGCCCGACCTGGTCGTGCTCGATCTGATGCTGCCGGACCGGCCGGGAACCGACGTCTGCCGCTCGATCCGGACGACCCCCGAGCTCGCGGACGTCCCGGTCATCATGCTGACGGCGCGCGGCGACGAGGTCGATCGCATCGTCGGCTTCGAGCTCGGCGCGGACGATTACGTGACCAAGCCCTTCTCGCCCCGGGAGCTCGGCCTCCGGGTCAAGGCGATCCTGCGCCGCGGCATCGAGACCGAGACGTCGACCGAGAGCCTCCAGCATCATGGGCTCGCGCTCGATCTCTCCCGCCATCGCTGCGTCTTCGACGAAGAGGAGATCACGCTCACCGCGAAGGAGTTCCTCCTGCTCGCGACGCTCATGAAGCGGCCCGGGCGGGTGTTGACCCGCGAGCGACTGCTCGAAGAGGTCTGGGGCGAGGGCATCGCGGTGACCCTGCGAACCGTCGATACCCACATGAAGCGCCTGCGCGAGAAGCTCGGGAGCGCCGGGGATCTGATCGACACGGTGCGCGGCGTCGGCTACCGCTTCCGGGAATGAAGCCGCCTCTCTCATGAAGAGCCCAATGAAGAGCCCAATGGAGAGTCGCGGCGGAGAGCCCAGGGCGATTTGAGCCGGATCCATTTCAAGGTCTTCGTGCTGGTCGCCGGCGCGAGCGGGGCGGAGTGGCTGCTCGGTCTGCTCGCTGCCCTGCCGGGCGGTGAAGACGGAGCGCGGGTCCTGATCGCCCTCGTGGCGGCCGTGGCCCTCGCCTTCCTGGTGAGCAGGCGGATCGCGCGCATGGCCACCGAGCCCCTCGCCTCGGTCGCCGAGGTCGCCCGAAGGATCGCAGCCGGTGATCCCGAGGCGCGGCTCCTCTGGAATCTCCACGACGAACGCGATGCCGTCGCCAGCATCGTCAATCGCATGGCCGATCAGGTCCAGAGCGACCTCGGGGCGACCCGGCGCAACGTCCAGCAGCTCGAAGCCGTGATGGGCGAGATGATCGAGGGCGTGCTGGTGCTCGATTCGAGCGAGCGCATCGTGCTCGTCAACAACGCCTTTCGCGAGCTGTTCGGCGTCTGGGGCGAGGTGCAGGGGCGACCGGTCCTCGAGCTGATCCGCCTGCCCGCCGTCGACGATCTGCTGACGCGCGCCCGGGACAGCGCGAGGCCCGTCTTCGAGGACATCGACGTCCGGGGACACGTCGCACGCACGGTCTGGGGCCGGGCCGCGCGCTTTCCGAGCGCCGGGCCGCGCGCGGGCACGCTCGCCGTCTTCCACGACGTGACCGAGATCCGCCGCGTCGATCGGGTGCGCCGCGACTTCATCGCGAACGCATCGCACGAGCTGCGGACGCCGCTGACCTCGATCCAGGGCTACGTCGAGAGCCTCGCGTCGGGGCCGATGACGCCGGCCGAGGTCGCCTCGCATCTGGCCGTGATCCAGCGCAATGCCCATCGCATGCGCGATCTGATCGATGATTTGATGGATCTCTCGCGGATCGAGAGCGGCGGCGACGCACCCGATCCGTCCCGCGTCGACGTCGTCCGCCTCGCACGGACACTCGTCGCCGACGCGAAGCCGCGGCTCGCCCGCGCGAAGCTCGAGGCCCGGGTCCGGAGCGCGTCGGCCCCGCCCGCCTGGGCCGATCGCAAGGCGCTCGAGCAGGTACTCGAGAACCTCCTGACGAACGCGATCCGGTACAGCGACGAGGGCGCAGCGATCTCGATCGACGTCGAGCCCCGGGGCGAGATGCTCGAGGTCTCCGTCGAAGACACCGGCATCGGAATTCCGGACGAGGCCCTCGACCGGATCTTCGAGCGCTTCTACCGCGTCGACGCCTCGCGCTCGCGGGCGATCGGCTCGACAGGCCTCGGCCTCTCGATCGTGCGCCATCTCGTCCAGGCGATGGGCGGAACGATCCGCGTCGAGAGCCGGCTGCGAGAGGGCTCGCGCTTCACGTTCACCGTGCCGCGCGCGCCCGAATAGCACGCCCTCCCTCAGCTGAAGACCAGCGACTCCCCATCCGCGGCGAGCTCGACGTTCACCGCCTTGCCCTCCGCGAAATCGCCCTGCAGGATCCGCATCGCGAGCGGATCCTGCACCTCGCGCTGGATCAAGCGCTTCAGCGGACGCGCACCGTATTGCGGGTCGTAGCCGCGCTGCGCCAGCCAGTCGAGCGCCTTGGGCGAGAGCTCGAGCGAGAGCCGCCGCTCGGCGAGCCGCTTGCGGAGCAGTCCGAGCTGGATGTCGAGGATGCGGCCGATCTGCTCGCGTCCGAGGGCGTGGAAGATCACGACGTCGTCGACGCGGTTCAGGAACTCGGGCTTGAAATGGGCCCGCAGCGCGGCCGTCACCCGCTCGCGCATCTCCTTTTCCTGGCCGATGCCGAGCTCGATGATGTGCTGGCTGCCGATGTTCGAGGTCATGATCAGGACGGTGTTCTTGAAGTCGACCGTCCGGCCCTGGCCGTCCGTCAGCCGGCCGTCGTCGAGGATCTGCAGGAAGATGTTGAAGACGTCCGGATGCGCCTTCTCGATCTCGTCGAAGAGGATCACGCTGTAGGGCCGCCGGCGAACCGCCTCCGTCAGATACCCGCCCTGGTCGTAGCCGACATAGCCGGGAGGCGCGCCGACGAGCCGCGACACGGCGTGCTTCTCCATGAACTCGCTCATGTCGACGCGGACCATCGCCTGCTCGTCGTCGAACAGGAATTCCGCGAGCGCCCGTGCCGTCTCCGTCTTGCCGACGCCGGTCGGGCCCAGGAAGATGAACGAGCCGATCGGCCGCGAGGGATCCTGGAGCCCGGCGCGCGCCCGGCGCACGGCGTTCGAAACCGCCTCGAGCGCCTCCCGCTGGCCGACCACGCGGTTCGCGAGCCGATCCTCCATCGAGAGCAACTTCGCCTGCTCGCCTTCGAGCATCTTGGTCACCGGGACACCCGTCCACTTCGAGACGATCTCGGCGACCTCCTCGCTCGTCACCTCCTCGGAGAGCATGCTGCCCTCGGCCTGGAGATCGGCGAGCGCCTTCTGCTTCTCCTCGAGCCGCTTCTCGAGCTCGACGAGCCGGCCGTAGCGGAGCTCGGCGGCCTTCTCGAGATCGCCGGCCCGTTCGGCGCGCTGGAACTCCGCGGTGAGCGACTCGCGCTCTTCCTTGGCTTCGCGGACGGCGCCGATCAGCGCCTTCTCGGACTCCCATTTCGCCTTCATGCCGTCCGTCGAGCTGCGCAGATCGGCGATCTCGCGTTCGACGGCGGCGAGGCGCTCGCGGCTCGCGGCGTCGCTCTCCTTCTTCAGCGCCTCGCGCTCGATCTCGAGCTGGGTCCGCTTGCGCTCGAGCTGGTCGAGCTCTTCGGGCATCGAGTCGATCTGGACGCGTACGCGAGACGCCGCCTCGTCGACGAGATCGATCGCCTTGTCGGGGAGGAAGCGGTCCGTGATGTAGCGATGCGAGAGGGTCGCGGCGGCGACGATCGCCGAGTCCTGGATGCGGACGCCGTGGTGGACCTCGTAGCGCTCCTTGAGGCCGCGCAGGATCGAAATCGTGTCCTCGACCGTCGGCTCCCCGACGAAGACCGGCTGGAAGCGCCGCGCGAGGGCGGCGTCGCCCTCCACGTGCTTGCGGTATTCGTCGAGCGTCGTCGCGCCGACGCAGCGCAGCTCGCCGCGGGCGAGCGCCGGCTTCAACATGTTCGCCGCGTCGGCGGCGCCCTCGGCCGCGCCCGCTCCGACGATGGTATGCAGCTCGTCGATGAAGAGGATGATCTGCCCGTTCGCCTCCGAGACCTCGCGCAGGACGGACTTGAGGCGATCCTCGAACTCGCCGCGGTACTTCGCCCCGGCGATCAGCGCACCGATGTCGAGGGCGATCACGCGCCGATTCTTCAGCGTCTCGGGCACGTCGCCCGCGATCACGCGCTGGGCGAGCCCCTCGGCGATGGCGGTCTTGCCGACGCCGGGCTCGCCGATCAGGACGGGGTTGTTCTTGCTGCGTCGCGAGAGAACCTGGATGACGCGCCGGATCTCCTCGTCGCGGCCGATCACGGGATCGAGCTTCCCGAGACGGGCGCGCTCGGTCAGGTCGGTGCCGAATTTCTCGAGCGCCTGGTATTTGGACTCGGGATCCTGGTCCGTGATGCGCGACTGGCCCCGGATCGTCGACAGGGCCTGGAGCAGGCCGTCCGCCGAGGCGCCCGCTCCGCGCAGGATGCGCCCGACCGCGTCGTTCGCGTCCTTCGCCATGGCGAGCAGCAGATGTTCGGTCGAGACGTACTCGTCCTTCATCCCCTCGGCTTCCTGGAAGGCGGCCTGGAGGATGCGGTTCAGCCCGGCGGAGAGCTGGGGCTGGGCCCCGCCCGTGACCTTCGGAATCTGCTTGAGGACCTTCTCGATTTCGCCGCGCAGGGCGTCGAGGGAGACGCCGAGCTTCTGCAGCATCGGGACCGTGCTGCCCTCGGGCTGCCCGAGCAGCGCGGCGAGCAGATGCGCCGCTTCGAGGTTCTGATGGCCCCGGGCGCTGCACTGGGATTGCGCCTCCTGCAGCGCTTCCTGCCCCTTGATCGTCAACTTGTCGAATCGCATGACCGCACCTCGCCTGTCGACCCTGGCTCACCCCGGCTCGACCTGAACGGGACTCCGTCGAGCGTCGGGGAGGTGGTCGCGGCGCCCGGGGTTGTCAAGCCCGGCCTCGATCTTTGGGCCTCGACTCAGACCCGTCCGATCTTGCGGTGCTTGAACTTCTGGGACCGGGCGCCACCCGTCTCGGCGATCTTCTTCTCCCGGTACTCCGTGTAGGCGTCCCAGGCGCCGGGGACGAACTCGACGACCGCATCGCCCTCGAAGGCGAGGATGTGGGTCGCGACCCGGTCGAGGAAGAAGCGGTCGTGGGTGATCACGAGGGCGCAGCCGGGAAAGGCGTTCAGCGCCTCCTCCAGCACGCGCAGCGTCATCAGGTCGAGGTCGTTGGTCGGCTCGTCGAGGATCACGAAATTCGACGGGTGCCGAAGCAGCTTCGCGAGCTGCAGACGATTGCGCTCGCCGCCCGAGAGCCGTCCGACCGGCGTCTGCTGGATCGAGCCGCTGAAGAGGAAGCGCGCGAGGTAGTGGCGGACGGAGAGCGTCTTGTCGCCGTAGAGGATCATGTCCGATCCGTCGGCGACCTCTTCGTAGACCGTGAGGTCGTCGCGCAGGGACTGGCGCGTCTGGTCGACATAGCAAAAGCGCGTGGTCTCACCGACCTCGATCGTGCCCGCATCGGGCTGCTCGAGGCCGACGATCATGTTCACGAAGGTCGTCTTGCCGAGCCCGTTCGCGCCGGTCACGCCGACGATCGCCCCGGGCGGCATGTCGAAGTCGAATTTCGAGAGCAGCACCTTCTCGCCGTAGGCCTTGTCGACGCCACGCATCGAGACGACCTTCGTTCCGAGCCGCGGACCGAAGGGAATGCGCAGCTCGAGCTCGTCCTGCGGCAGGATCTTGCTCGCCTTCTCGACGAGGTCTTCGTAGGCCGTGATGCGCGCCTTCGATTTCGTGCGCCGCGCCTGGGGCGTCGAACGGATCCATTCGAGCTCGCGCGCCACGGCCTTCATCAGGTTCGCGTCGGTGCGGTCCTGGATCTCCTGCTGCTTCTCCTTGGCCTCGAGAAAATCGGAGTAGTTGCCCTCGTAGGTCCGGACCCCGCCCTGGACGACCTCGAGCATGCGCGTCGCGACGCGGTCGAGGAAATAGCGGTCGTGGGTCACGAGCACGTAGGTTCCCGAGTACCCCGCCAGGAAGGTCTCCAGCCAGGCGACGGTGTCCGCATCGAGATGGTTGGTCGGCTCGTCGAGGATCAGGATGTCGGGATGGGCGAGCAGCTCCTTGCAGAGCGAGACGCGCCGGCGCTCGCCGCCGGAGAGCGTGCGCACGATGCGATCGCCGGGCGGGAGCCGCAGCGCGTCCATCGCCGCCTCGATGCGAGCGTCGAGGGCGGCCGGGTCCATCGCGTCGCGGTGCTCGAGGGCTTCCTGGACCTCGCCCTGCTCGGCGAGCAGCGCGTTGGTCTTGTCCTCGTCGGCGGTGATCTCGGGATCTTCCCAGGCCTTCAGGATCTCGTCGTAGCGCGCGAGCAGCGTTCGGATCTCGCCGATCGCCTCCTCCACGTTTTCCCGCACGGTCTTGTCGAAATCGAGCTCCGGCTCCTGCGAGACGTAGTCGACGGTCGCGCCCTTCGCGATCACGAGCTGCCCGTCGTATTCGCGATCGCGGCGCGCGATGATGCGCATCATCGTCGACTTGCCGACGCCGTTGACGCCGAGCACACCGACCCGGTCGCCCGGCGCGAGGCTGAACGACGCGCCGGACAGGATCGTGCGATCGCCGAACCGGCGCCCGAGATCCTTCGCCATCAGGATCGGCTGTCCCGGATTGAGTCCCTTCATCGGATTTCCTTCGTCTCCAGCGGGGCCGCGCGCGGCCCGCGTCGCCACGCACCGGATCGCCCCGTACGTTCGTCTAACGCGACAGGGCCCGGCTCACGATCTCGTAGACGTCCTTCGACAGGTCCCGCGCGCCCGCGATGCGCCCCAGCTCGCGCTGCATCGCCTGCTGGCGCCCCTCGTCGTAGCGCCGCCAATCGTTGAAGGCCGACACCAGCCGCGAGGCCAGCTGCGGATTGCGTCCGTCGAGCTCGATCACCGCGTCCGCGAGGAACGCATAACCGCCGCCGTCCGCGTCGTGGAAGCGCACGGCATTCGCCTGCGAGAACGCGCCGATCAGCGCGCGCACGCGGTTCGGATTGGCGAGGTTGAAATCCGGATGGCTCGAGAGCGCCCGCACGCGGGCGAGCGCGTCGGGACGGCTCGAAGTCGCCTGGATCGTGAACCATTTGTCGAGGACGAGGGGATCCTCGCGGAAACGCGCATGAAAGTCGGCGAAGGCCTCTTCGCGCCGGGCATGCTCGACGTCCGAGAGGACGAAGAGCGCGCCCTGGGCGTCGGTCATGTTGTCCGCCGCGACGTACTGCGACCAGGCGGCCTCGATCGCGGCCTCGCTCCCCGAAAAGGCGAGCGCCCGGAGCACGCCGCTGCGCAGCCGGCGACGATCGATCTCCGATCGCTCGTGTCGATACGATCCCCGCGGCGCGAGTGCCGCGTAGAGCGACCAGAGCGTCTCGGCATGGGTCCGGGCGAGCAAGCGACCCAGCCTTTCTCGCACGTCGTGGATCGCGTCGGGATCGATGATCGGCACTTCCTGCGCGATCACCCTCTCGGCGGGCAACGCGATCGCGAGCGCCCGGAGCGAGCCGTCGAGCGTCTCGTCCTGCAGCACCCGCCCCCAGGCCTCCGCATAACGCGTGACGCCCGCGCTGCGCTCGAAGTCGCCCGGCGCCGCCGCCGCCGCGACGAGCAGCGCGAGCGCGAGCTTCTCCCCCGCGTCCCAGCGGTTGAACGCATCCTCGTCGTGGGCCATCAAAAACGCGAGCTCGTCGGGAGACCGCTCCATCTCGAGCCGGACTGGCGCCGAGAATCCCCGCAGCACCGAGGCGACCGGCCGTTCGGCGACCCCCTCGAAGACGAAGGCGCTCTCGGCCTCGCGGAGCTCGAGCACCCGCGTCGTTTCCGGAGCCGGGGCCGCCTCCCCGGAAAGCTGGAGCGGCAGCGCGCGACCATCGGCCGCAAGCAGGCCGACGGCGACGGGGAGATGAAGCGGCTTTCGCTCCGCGGCGCCCGAGATCTCGAATGCGGTCGTCGGATAGTCCTGGGCGAGCCGCAGCGTGTAGCGACGGTTCGCGGCATCGAAGTCGCCCCGGGCGCGCAGCCGGGGCGTCCCCGCCTGGAGATACCAGCGCTCGAACTGCCCGAGATCACGCCCGTTCGCATCCGCGATCGCCGCGCGGAAATCGTCGCAGGTCACCGCCTGACCGTCGTGGCGCTCGAAGTAGAGATCCATCCCCTTGCGGAAGCCCTCCTCGCCGACGAGGGTCGCCATCATCCGGATGATCTCGGCGCCCTTCTCGTAGACGGTCGCCGTATAGAAATTGTCCATCGAAATGTAGGACTCGGGCCGGATCGGATGGGCCATCGGCCCCTCGTCCTCCGAGAACTGCCGCGCCCGCAGCTGCTTGACGGCATCGATCCGCTCGACGGCGGCCGAGCGCATGTCCTCGCTGAAGCGCTGGTCGCGATAGACCGTGAGCCCTTCCTTGAGCGTCAGCTGGAACCAGTCGCGGCAGGTGACGCGGTTGCCGGTCCAGTTGTGGAAGTATTCGTGCGCGATGACGGTCTCGATGCCCTCGTAGTCGTCGTCGGTCGCGGTCTCCGGGCGCGCGAGCACGAACTTCGAGTTGAAGACGTTGAGTCCCTTGTTCTCCATCGCGCCCATGTTGAAGTCGTTGACGGCGACGATCATGTAGACGTCGAGGTCGTACTCGCGGCCGAAGCGCTGCTCGTCCCAGCGCATCGAGCGCTGGAGGGATCGCAGGGCGTGCTCGCAGCGGTCGATGTTCTGCGGCTCGACCCAGATCTCGAGCCGGACCGTGCGTCCGGAGGCCGTCACGAACTCGCCCGCATGGCAGCGAAGGTCGCCGGCGACGAGCGCGAAGAGATAGCTGGGCTTCGGGAACGGATCCTGCCAGCGGACCCGGCGGCGGCCGTTCGGCAGCGACTCCTCGCCGATCCGGTTGCCGTTCGAGAGCAGCACGGGGTACTTCGCCGCATCCGCCTCGATCGAGACCGAATAACGGGCCATCACGTCCGGGCGATCGAGGAACCACGTGATCCGGCGGAAGCCCATCGCCTCGCATTGGGTGCAGAAATTGCCGCTGCTCTTGTAGAGGCCCGAGAGCCGCGTGTTCGCCTCGGGATGGATGCGCACCCGCGTCTTCAGCTCGAAGTGCGGCGGAGGCCGGAAGATCGAGAGCTCGCCCGCTTCGACCTGGTACTCGCCCGCCGCGAGCGGGCGACTGTCGATCCCGATCTCGAGCAGCTCGAGCTCCTCGCCGTCGAGGACCAGCGGCGGCGGCGGTCCCGATCCGCCGCGGCGACGGACCTCGAGCCGGGCCGTGACGAAGGTCTCCGATTCGCCCAGCAGGAACGCGAGGTCGACCGAGTCGATGACGTAGTCGGAGGGGCGGTAGGCGCTGCGCAGGATCGATTTCGGCTTGGCTTCACCCATCTGCTGCGACCTCGCCTCCCCGGATGGGACGGCGCGCAAAGTAGGAATTGGCGCATCCCGGTGCAAGGCAGTAGCCTGCGCGCTCGTTCGGGAGTCGCCGTGAAGCCGCCCCTTCTCTGCTCCCTTCCCTCGTCGCCTCTCCGCTCGTCTGCATCGGCTCCGCCCGCGCTCATGGGGTCGGTCCGAATCGGACGCGAGCCGGTCCAATCGATCTGCGCGCGGATCTCCCGCTCCGTACGCACGGGCCTGCTCTTCGCCTCGCTGCTCCTGGGTCTTGCCTGCGCACATTCCGGCGGATCGGGGGGACGCGTCCTGCGCGTCGGTGTGGCGCCTTCCTATCCGCCGGTCGTCTTCGAGCAGGACGGGGAGATCGTCGGCATCGAAGCGGATCTCGCGCGGGGCCTCGGGGCGCGCCTCGGGCGACGTGTCGTCTTCGAGTCCTTCGACGAGCGCGAGCTGATCGACGCGCTCGAGCGCGGTGAGGTCGACGTCGTGATGAGCGGCCTCTCGATCACCCCGGAGCGGGCCGCGCGCGTCCGCTTCTGCCTTCCTTATCTCCAGGTCGGACAGCTGGCCCTGATCCGCTCCGCCGACCTCGGCCGCTTCGGGCGCATCCATACGATCCGGCGTCCCGGCGCGCGGGTCGGCTTCGTCCTTGGCACGACGGGCGAGCAGTTCGTGGCGTCGGAGCTCGCCCGCGCGACCAGCTTCGGCTTCGACGACGTCGAGGCCGGCGTTCGCAGCCTGCGCGCGGGCCGGATCGACTTCTTCGTCCATGACGCCCCGACCGTCTGGCGCATCGCCGGCGATCCCGAGCAGCGCGATCTACACGGTCTCTATCAGCTGCTGACGCAGGAAGAGCTCGCCTGGGCCGTGCGCCGCGACGACGCCGAGCTGAAGGCCCGGCTCGACGCGACCCTCGAGCAGTGGCAGCGCGAAGGCAGCCTCCAACCCGTCATCGACCGCTGGATTCCCGTCCGCGTCACGATCCGCTGAATCGACGCTCGCCGCGCCCTCGATCCGACGGTCTCCGAGCGCGCGCGGGTGGGCTCCGGGCTATCGCTCGAGCAGCCGCTCGAAGATCCGCACCATCGTCTCGACCTCGTCGATCGGCACGAACTCCTTCGCGGTATGCGCGAGCGCGATGGAGCCGGGCCCGATCACGATGCTGGGAATGCCCTCGCGCGAGAAGACGCCGGCGTCGGTCCCGAAGGCGACGGTCCCCGGCGCGGCCTCAAGCTCGAGCGTCCGGAGCGCGTCACGCGTCGCCTCGACGGCCAGGGAGTCCGCCGCGTTGCCGAGCGGCGGCTTCTCCTCACGGCAGGCATCGACCACGATCTCGCCCGACAGGCCCGCCCGCGCGAGCACGTCCTCGAGCTCGCGCTTCACGGCCTCGGGCGGCTCTCCGGGCAGCGTGCGCCGATCGACCCAGAGCCAGGCCTCGTCCGGCACGATGTTGGGCGCCTGACCGCCGCGCACGACGCCGATCGAGAGCGTCGCCGCACCGAGATCCGGATGGGGCCGCTCGAAGAAGACCTGTGCGCTCGACTCGATCGCGAGGATCGCGCGCGCGAGCAGGACGATCGCGTTGCGGCCCGCCGTCGGATCGGAGCTGTGGCAGGCGCGGCCCTGGGCACGGACGCGCGCGTGGACGACACCTTTATGGGCATGGATGAGACGCAGCCCCGTCGGCTCGGTCGCGATCGCCCAGTCGGGCTTGCGCGCGCCGAGGTCGGCGAGCACGTCGTAGGCGCCGGCGCTGCGATACTCCTCGTCGGACTCACCGACCACGATCACGTTGCGCTTCAACGTGCCCCGCGCGAGCACCCGCTCCAGCGCCTCGAGCAGCGCCGCCATGCCCGACTTGGTGTCGCAGGAACCCCGGCCGTAGAGCCGACCATCGCGGATCACCGGATCGAAGGGATCGATCTCCATCCCGTCGACCGGGACGGTGTCGAGATGGCTCGCGACGAGCAGCGTCTCCGCCTGCGGCCCCGCCCTCGCCTCCGCGATCACGCTCGTCCGGCCGGCACTCCCCACGAGACGCGCATCGAGGCCGATCCGCGACAGCGCCTCGCGGACGTATTCCGCGACCCGCTGCTCGCCCACCATGTCGGCCGGAAGGTCCTCCCGCCCCATCGGATTGACCGACGGGATCGCGACCAGATCACGCAGCAGGCGAACGCTCGCAGTCGGACTGCGCATGACCCTCCCGGGCGAAGACAGAGCGCTGCGCCGGAATGGCGCAGGCTCGGCCAGTCTACCGGCCACGGGCGCGCCCGGTCAAAGCGGGACGCGCACGCGCCCCCTCCACCGCTCTCCGCCTTCAGCGCAGGGCAGCGCCCGATGGCCGGGACGGCCGCGTGCGGACGGACGAGCCAACGCCGCAGCGGGCCTCGGCCAGCAGGCGCTGGACCGTGCCTGCGAGCGCGCCGGGCGTGCGCGCCCGATCGACATAGGCGGACGCGCCGGACCGCTTCGCCTGGGGCGCGGCATGATCGGCTTTCGAGCTCCCCCAGACGACGATCGGAATCCGCCTGGTCGTGGCGTCCGCGCAAAGCAGGTCGCAGAGCGCGAATGCGTCGAAGCCGGCGAGGTCGAGGTCGACGAGGATGCAATCGGGTGCGTCTTCGACCGCGCGGTGAAGACCGGCCAGGGCATCGGCCGCCTCGATCCAGTCGTGGCCATCCCGGCCGAGCAGCTTGCGCGCGAGATCGAGGGAAACCCGCTGGTCTCCGATCGAGAGAATCTTGGACATCTCGGGTCTCCTCCGGAGGCGTCGCATGCCTCGAAATCCGGAGACTGAATCGGTCACGTTTCAAAATGCATGATGGAGACTCGAAACTACCGGGAAAAACAGTGCACGCGCATACGGTAAATGCCCGAGACGCGGACTCGGCAAAAAGACCGACTCGCGCGCGCTCACGCATCGGACGGCGATCGGCGGCGCGGGAGGAGCGCAGCGGACGAGCGCGGGATCCAGCGGCACCCGGCGCCTAGAGACGCGCGTGTCGCAGCTCGGTCACGAGGATCGCGACGCAGCCGATCGATTCGAGCGCGTCGATGACCCGCTGGGTCGCGGCCTTCTCGACGAGCACCTTCACGGCGAGCCAGGCGGGATCCTGGAGATGGGCGATCGTCGGCGAGGAGAAGCCGGGCGTGATGCGCGAGGCCTCTTCGATCCGGGCGGCGGGGCAGTTGTATTCGATCAGGGTGTAGCGGGCGGCGGCGAGCACGCCGTCGATCCGCCTCAGAAGCTGATCCGAGAGCGCCGGATCGCGTGGTCCGGTGCGTCCGATGAGAACGGCCTCCGCCTCGAGAACGCGATCGAGCTCTACGAGATCGTTCTCGAGCAGGCTGTTGCCCGTCTCCACGATCTCGACGATGGCGTCGACCATGCCCAGCAGGACCATGACTTCGACGGCGCCCTGGATCTCGAGGACGTGGACGTCGGCGACGCCGTGCGCTTCGAAATAGCGCCGGGCGAGCCGCACGAACTTGGCGCCGACGACGCGGCCCGCGAGGTCCCGCGCCGAGCGGTAGGGCGCGTCCTTGTGGACGGCGACCGAGAGACGGCAGCGGCCGAAGCCGAGGCGCCGATGCTCCACGACCTGCGCGTCTTTCTCGAGCACCTGGTCGCTGCCCGTGATGCCGAGATCGACGACGCCCTCGGCGACGAGCACGGGGATGTCCGCGGCGTTGGTGAAGATGATGCGGCTGCCGGTCTCGCTGCAGACGCTGAAGAGTCGCCGCCCCGAGACGCGGAATCGCAGCCCGGCGCGCTCGAGCAGCTCGAGGGCGGGCTCGCGCAATCGCCCCTTCGACGGCACGGCGATGCGGAGGGTCTCGTTCGGGATCACGCTTCTTCTCCTCGCTTCGGGCCCTGTTCGGCGCGAGCGACCCGCGATGCCTTTTCCGCGAGCCCCCCGATGCCGAAGCGTCGGGCGAGCTCGCGATAGACGGCCTCCGGCTCGACGCCGCGCGCGGCGAGCAGGACGAGCACATGGAAGAGCAGATCGGCGACCTCCCGGGCAAGGGCGTCGTCGTTCTCGTGGAGGCCGGCCTGCACCACCTCTTCCGCCTCTTCCCGGACCTTTTCGCTGATCCGGGGCAGGCCGCCCGCGAGCAGCGAGACGACGTAGCTGCCCTCCGGCCGCTCCTCGCGGCGACGCTCGATGACCTCGAAGAGCCGATCGAGGACTTGCGAGGGCTCAGCCGTTCGATCGCTCATCAGGGACAGCCTCTCCGGTTGGGGGCGCCTAGGCTAGCCGAGAGGCCTTCCGGCGCATGCCCGCTCCGGAGCTGCTCGGGAGCGTCCCCATCGATTCGAGGAGCCGGTGGATTCTGCCCAGGCGGTGCATTTTGCTCCAACTTGCCTCCCAACTCGAAAACTTCAATTGTTCCCAATACTTGCGTCATGGGCTTGCGGATTCAGCCCAGCGATCGGCGCAAAATGCGCCACTCCAGGCCCTGGCCCGCGGCGCCCGCCGCGCCGCCACTTCCGCCCCAAAGCCCCGTCCATCCAACGGAATTTGCGAGCCCGCACGGACTGGCACGGATCCTGCTCTAGAAGGGCCTCAGGAAATGTCGGATGCGACGCGCATTCGACCGCGACTTCGGAAGGGTTCTCCGCCAGGCCATTTCGCGCTTCCAGCCAGTGTCTCCCGGGGCCTGATCCCCTGAGCAAGGATCAGGCCCCGAAGAGACGACCACCGGCTCCCCCGACCCCGCCCGCCCCAGACCCGCTGATTCAATTTTCCGCGTCGACGACGGCGTAGGACAAACGCTCGCCTGCGAAGAAGACGACCAACGCGTCGTCCCCCTCCCCGAGGCGCTCCGGCCCGAGCCAGGCGCGGCGCTCCAGCACGATCCGATCCCGGTTGCGCGGTCGGCGGTAGAAGTCCGCGCCGAACTGGCTCGCGAAGCCCTCGAGACGATCGAGGGCACCGGCCCGGGCGAAGGCCTCTGCATACGCCTCGAGCGCGACGGGCGCGCTGAAGACGCCGGCGCAGCCGCAAGCCGACTCCTTGCTCGCCCGGACATGCGGCGCGCTGT
>CAUJGH010000228.1 GCA_963169575.1 Myxococcota bacterium
TCGCGGGCGGCATGGAGAACATGGATCGCGCGCCCTATCTGCTGCCGCAGGCGCGCTGGGGCGCGCGCATGGGCGACGTCGCGCTGCTCGACAGCATGCTCTTCGACGGGCTCCACGACGCCTTCAGCGACAAACACGCCGGTTGGCATACCGAGGACCTCGTCGACAAACACGGCATCACGCGCGCCGAGCAGGACCGCTGGGCGCTCCGCTCCCAGCAGCGTTTCGGCGAGGCCCAGGCCGCCGGCCGCTTCGACGCCGAGATCGTCGCCGTCGACGTCCCCGCGCGCGGCGGGCCGAAGCCCTTCGCCCGCGACGAACACAACCGCCCGGAGACGACCGCCGAGACCCTCGCGAAGCTGAAGCCCGCCTTCCGAAAGGAAGGCACGATCACGGCCGGCAACGCCCCGGGCCTCAACTCGGGCGCCTCGGCCATGATCGTCGCCGAGCGCGCGTTCGCGGAGAAGCACGGGCTCGCGCCGATGGCGCGGCTCGCGAGCTATGGCATCGGCGCCGTCGAACCGGGCTTCTTCGGCCTCGGCCCGGTGCCGGCCGTGCGGCAGGCGCTCGCGCGGGCGGGCTGGACGATCGATCAGGTCGAGCGCGTCGAGATCAACGAGGCCTTCGCCGCGATCGCCCTCGCCTGCCTCGGCGAGCTCGGATTCGCGGAGGAGATCGTCAACGTCGAGGGCGGCGCGATCGCCCACGGCCATCCGATCGGCGCGAGCGGCGCCGTGCTGACGACGCGCCTGCTCCATTCGATGCGGCGGGACGGCTGCCGGCGCGGCATCGTCACGCTCTGCATCGGCGGCGGCCAGGGCATCGCGCTGGCGCTCGAGCGGATCTAGAAATAACGGCGAGAGAGCTCGACGATGGACTCGGCGCCCGGGAAGCTCAGCGAGACGACCCAGCCCACCGAATAGAACTGCTGCTCGAGGCCCTCGAATCCGGCGACGAAAGACTCGACCTCGCCCACCTCGGCCCGGGGCCCGAAGATCAATCCCGGCCGCTGGATTGCGAGGAAATCGACGAAGAACCGCCCCGCGACGATCTTGCGCTCGAGATCCCCGAACGCGGACGAATCCTCCTCGCGGTAGGATGCGCCGGCACCGAGCGCCAGACGCGCATGCGGGTAGAGGGTCAAGCCGCCGCCGGCCTCGTAGAACAGCGAGGATCCGCCCGTACGATCGTTCTCTTCGAAATCCAGCTCCCCGAATTCGACGAAGGCCTCGAGATCGATCGGAGCGATCCCGGGATCGCCCAGGAACAATCGGCCGTAGACGATGCCCGCGAGGGTATGAACGGTATGACCGTTGTCCAGGTCCAGGGGCTCTTCCCATGCATAGCGAGGACCGGCCCCGACCTCGAAGCGATCCGGATCTCGAAAGAAGACATCCCCGGCAAGGCCAAGCCCAGCACTCTCCGAATCGCGGGAAAACGCCCCATCGACGTCGTACCTGGAATAATTCGGCGCGACGGCAATCCGCAACCCGATCGAATGGGCGACAGGCATCACGACGACGCCACGGAAGTCGACCTCATTCTTCTCCGTCTCGAGCAGGCGGACTCCGAAGAAACCAATGGACGCGGAATCCTCCTCGATCGAGCTGAACGCATAGTCGATCCCGGCACGAAAGTTCATCTCGGCAACGGCAGGATCGCTCGCCATCCCGCGCCCCGGGATCCAGAAGAGCGCGGCGGATGTGATCGCAATCCATCGCTTCGTGCCCCCGAAGCCGATCCGGCCTTCGACCTTGCGCATTCGCCCGCCCCCTCCAGCTCGATCAAGCCTGCCGTCCCGGCTGCTCCGCGCCCGGCTCCGCTCGAGCGACGGCTGCCTGCGATCACGCTACACCAGCCGGATACACCGCCCTACCGCTCCCCTTCCCGAAACCCGCGCGGATCCCGCGCGCGGTAGCGCGGGTCCGTCGGCTCGCGCAGGGACGCGAGCAGCGGCTCGAGGCCGTTGGCCTTGATCTCGTAGAGCGTCGCGAGCAGCGCCCCGAGCCGGCCGCGCGGAAAGCCCTTGTCGCGAAACCAGACGACGTAGGGCTCGGGCAGGTCGATCAGCCGCGTCCCCGCATAGCGTCCGAAGGGCATCCGCATGCGCGCGATCTCGACCAGCATCGCGCTGTCGGGCTCGAGCGGGATCGGCGGCTCGTCGCGGCTCATCGCGACGGATCCCTTCGCCATTCGGGGGCGACGCAGAGCGCAAGGGCCGCTCGAGCTCGGCGCGAGGATCCTCGACCGCCCGCTCCCCCGCGAGCGATCACCGATCCGGCTCCGCCCACCTAGCGTCGCCCGCCGCGAACGTCGCGCCCCGATCCCGGTCGCGAGCGCAGGAATCGGGCCACGAAATAGCCTCCGCCCACGACGACGCCCAGGACCCCGACCACCACCGCGCCCTCGAGCGTCCAGGCCCGGGCCAGCGCCGGAAGGAACCGCCGGCCGACGACCAGGACGAGCACCACGACGCCCAGCGCGATCAGCGCGTTCCCGCCGGCTCCCGCGCCGCGGCGGGCCAGGTCCGCGACGGCCGGGAGCGAGCGCGCCGCCGCGGGAATCAAGATGATGACCAACAGGATTCCGACGATCGTCCAGAGCAAGCTGCCCCCCTCCCGCGCCGCGAGCATACGGCCGGAAGCGGGCGGAGGCGATGCGCTCATGCGTGCGAGTCGGCAGCGCGGGCCGCCGCGACCAACCATTCCGCGACCGCCACGAGCATGCCGAGTCGCTCGCCGCCGCGCCCGAGGCCCATCGCCTGCCACGGCAGCTCGAGGCGTTCGACGAGCGACTCGAGCGCTCCGGGCCGCGTGCCGACGACCGCGCCCGCGAGCGCGCGCAGGTCGATCACGCGCTCGGGCAGGCGAAGATCATCGCGTTGAAGCAGGCCGAGGGCGTGGTGTCCCCAGACGCAGAGAACGTCGCCGGGCCGCGTGAAGGCGTGCCAGTCCGCTCGGGCCTCCTCGACCGTCCGACCCGCCTTCAGATCCTCGAGCGAGAGCCGCGCGTGCGCGACGGGAGATGCCGAGAGCGGCAGCCGCGGCGCGAGCATGCGCTCGATCCGCTCGCCGCCGCCGACCGCCGCGGCGCAGAGGTAGACCAGCTCATGCGGATGGGGCGAGGCCCCGAGCGCGCGATCGAACGGCCACGCATTGGCTTCCCCGATCAGGCAGACCAGCCGAGATCCCCGCAGCGCAGCCGGCAGGATCCGGTCCGGACGCACGCGACGCGGCCGCGGCCTGCGCCAGCGCGGCTCGCCGACCCGCGCCGCGAAGCCCACCTGCGTTTCGACCATCGCCCGAAACGGAGTCAACAGCGCCTCGAAGCGGGCCGGATCGCCGGCTTCGAGTCGAGCGAGCGCATGCGCCATCGCCTCGATCGTCGAGACATGATCGTCGCTCGGCTCGCGCCGGATCCGATACTCGCTCGGCTTCGCTGGCTTGAACGCGACCTTCGGCAGGGCCTGCAGCCACGGATTCCGCCGAAGCAGGCTCTTCGCCTGGTTCCACGTCCCGTCGATCACGACGAGCGTTACCGGGCCCTTCGGCGGATCCTCCGCGAGATCGCGCGCATCGGGCGCCGGATAGAGCAGCACCGCCGGCGCATCCGCATCCGCGAGCAGTGCCCGCGCTCGTTCATGACCTTCGAAGTCGACCCCGACCAGGATCTCGGCGGAAGGCAGGCAGAGCGCCGCGATGCGCGCCGTCCCGATCGCCTTGCGCTGCTCGCGCGGATGCTGGAAGACGACGATCCGCGTCCGCGTGTCGATCGGCGTCACGTGTGCGCAGTAGCAGGTGCTGAGGGGTCGCCGACAACGCCGGCAATCGACGCGGGGCGCGGCGGATTCGTTCATCGCGGCGCAGCGTACCGGATCGGGCACTCTCGGGCGCGGGTGGGTATGCTGCGTGCTCGAATCCAGCATCCGCCCATGGAGGAATCGTCATGAACCGATCGAAGACCGCCCCGATCCCCGAAGCCAGCCGCCAGATCCTCGACGCCAACGGCCTCGGCATCCTGACGACGATCCGGGCGAAGGACGGGCTCCCCTCGAGCAACCCGGTCGGCTACGTCTGGGACGGCCGGGCCGTCGGCATCTCGACGATCGCCAGCCGCGTCAAGTACAAGAACATCCTCGCCAACCCGACCGTCGCCTTCTGTGTCGTCGATCAGGCGGACCACACCCGTTATGTGGAGCTGCGCGGCTGGGCAACGCTGGAGCCGGATCCGGACCGCAGCTTTCTCGATCGGCAGTTCCGAAGGCAGTCGGGCGGACAGCCCGCGCCGAAGGATCTCGACGCGCCGGACGAGCAGCGGTTCGTCATCTGGATCCATCCGGAGCAGGTCTCGAGCCCGGTGTTGTATGGCGGGCGATTCAAGCGCGAGTGACCCTCGAGCGATGCGGACGAGCACCGAGCCGCGAGCCTTCCGCCCCGCCCGCGCTGGCCTCGTCTCAGTAGCGTGCCCACTCCTGACAGCAGACCGTGACACGCAGCGCCGAGGCGGACGAGGAAGAGACCCCATCGCTCGTACAGGCGGCGACCGTTCCGAACGAAGCCGCGCCCGTGACGTCATCCGTCCAGGATGCGCCCGGATTCGCGATTCCCGCCCGGCAGACCGCGTCTCGCCACTGCTGCAGGCTGCAGAGCCGCGCCCTGAACTGGTCGAAGCAGTAGCTCGAGGCCGATTCCCAGCTGGCGCTCGGTCCGCTGGCATAGCAGACGACCGAGTGGGGCAGCTCGATCCGAGTCATTCCGCCAGGGCAGCTCGCCGGATCGAGCGCTGAGGCGACCGCCGCAAAGTTCGCGTTCACCTCGCTCGCATCCGCAACGCTGCCGTTGACGAAGGTATTCGGCAGCGTGAGCGCTCCGACCGAGATCGGAATCGCGAAGAGCAGCGCCGCGAGGAACACGCCGCGCTGATCGCGCCGCTCGGGCCGGAGAAAATACCCCCCCGCGAGGAAGCAGCCGAACATCAACGCCAGGAGCATGCCGAGCGGCAACGTCGGAACCGTCGCACCGCCTCCCCAGATCATTTCGCCCCAGCTCTCGATCCCCCACATGATCCGTTCTCCTCACGCATTGCATTCCGAACGACCCACGCCACGAGGCGAGCCCGATCTCAGCCGCCGAGCAGCGCG
>CAUJGH010000229.1 GCA_963169575.1 Myxococcota bacterium
GGACCGCGACCTTCTCGTCCTCGATCTCCGGATGGCGTACGAGAAGGGCCCGGGTCTGGAGCCGTGCGACCAGCAGGCCGACGATCCGCGCGCGCTGACCGGCGCGGCCGGCGGGCGTCAGCCGTGCTTCGTGTTCGATGCTCCACAGCAGCCGGCGCAGCGGCTCGCGGAACGCATCGTCGCCGAAGTCGCCGAGCCCCGTCCGGTCCTCGGCGGCAGCGAGCAGGGCGTGCTCGTCGAGTTCGTCGTCGCGGCCCGGCGTCGGCGCGCGTGTCGGGGGCGGATTCGATTCCGGGCGGCGTGCCATTCAGGTGGGGCACTCGGCGGCGAGGTCGTCGATCCGGACGACGCGGCAGACGGGCTCGGGCGGGTCGTAGGCGAGATTCCAGCGCAGACCCATGGTGCCCCGAGCATGGCCGGCCGTGTCCATCCAGTTCCCGATGCCCGGATCGCGCGAGGCGACGACGATGCGGAACGTGCCGTCGGGCTCGAGCTTCACGCTGTGTTTGTTGACGGTGATCGGGTGGTAGCGGTAGTCGAGGGATTCGAGCCAGTAGTTGTTCCGCTGGAAGTTCCAGTAGCGGCAGACCGGCGGCTTCGCCGTGATCAGGAGGGCCTCGCCCTCCGCGAGCTGCCAGTAGCCGTGGTAGAAGATCTGGTTGGTCGCCTTGTGGGCGGGGGCGCGGACGGAATCGGGCGGGGCATGGAGCTCGTTCGGTCGCTGCGCGAAGAGCTCGGCCCAGCCGGTGAAGAGGTCGACGGAGCCCTTCACGAAGACGGACGCGGCGTGCAGGGCCCGATCGAGGGCAGCGGGGTCGAGAGGCGCGGGCGGGCCGGTGACCCCGATGCATTCGATCTCGAGTCGGGCGGGGGTCTCGGATGTCTTGTCGAGGAAGAACTCGCGCACGATCAGGCTCGAGGTCCGCGGCTCCATCGGGATCCAATTGCCCGGCTGGGGCTTCTGCGAGAGCAGGATCTCGAAGCGGCCGTCGGCGTCGACGACGAGGTCGGCGGAGTCCATGTAGCCGCTGCAGCCGGAGGGCGAGGAATCGCCGTAGCTGCCGTAGTAGCTCCCGATCCCGAGGTAGGTCGAGCTGCCGCGATGGCCGCGGATGCGGTACTCGCGCTGGCCGTCGAGCCGGCAGTTCTGGTAGCGGCAATCGGGATTGTCGGCGCCGAGCTTCGCATCCTCGCGCGCCATCGCGTAGAAGCGCGGATGCTCCGGATCGTCGTTCTCGACGAAACGCTCGAGCGCGAGCCGCAGCAGGCGCGAGAGATGGCGGTAGCCCTCGGCCCGGTCGAAGGCGTTCGCCGGCGACGATGCACGAAACAAAGCACTGCGGGCGCCCTTCAGGCTCTCGCAGAAATCGTCCCAGCTCCGCCCGTCGAGGATGCGTTCGAGCGCCGCGCGTTCGTCCATGCTGGCATCACTCCCCCTCGCGGATCCCGAATCGAAGATCGCGAGCAATGGCCTGTTGCGCTTTCGAGGCGAGGCTACGATAACGCAGCCTCGCCGCCGGGTGGCGACGAATCGCGGCGTCGCCGCGGCCGGGAGGAAGAGCGGAAGATGGCGGATCCGAAGCGCAGCGCAGCCTGCATCGTCGGCATCGGCGAGACGAAATACGGGCGCGACAAGGGCGCCTCCCATACGAACCTCGCACTCCAGCTCGAGGCCTCGATTCGCGCGATCGCCGACGCCGGTCTGCAGCGCCGCGACATCGACGGCATCATGCCCTTCCAGAACCTCGCGAATGCCGAGGAGATCGTCGCGAATCTCGGCTGTGATCGCGTCCGCTTCGCGGCGACCGTCGCGATGGGCGGGGCTTCGCCCGTCGCCTCGCTCGCCCTCGCGGCGGACGTGCTCGCCGCCGGCCGCGCCTCCGCGATCCTGATCCCGGCGGGCTGGGCCGCCTTCTCGGGGCCGCGCACGCGGGAGCTCGTGCTCGATCCGGCGCGGCTGCCGGGCGGCGTGATCGCCGGCGACTACTACTTCCCGCACGGCTATACGGCGCCGATGCAGTGGTACGCCGTCATGGCGCAGCGTCACATGTACGAATTCGGCACGACGCGCGAGCAGCTCGGCGCCGTCGCCGTCGCGATGCGAAAGCACGCCCAGCTCAACCCGAACGCCGTCATGCGCGGCAAGCCGATGACGATGGCCGACTATCTCGCCTCGCCGATGCTCGCCGATCCCTACAAGATGCTCGATTGCTGCATCGAGACCGATGGCGCCGCGGCCTTCGTCGTGACGACCGAGGAGCGCGCGCGCGATCTGGGCAGGCCGATCGTCCGCGTCGAAGCCGCCGCCGCGGCGCAGCCCCATCCCGCCGACGAGATCACGAACCGCAAGAACATCTTCGAGACCGGCCTCGGCCGCGCAGCGCCCGAGGCCTTCGGACGGGCGGGCGTGCGCCCGACCGATCTCGACTTCGCGATGATCTACGACTGCTTCACCTTCGAGCTGATCCATCAGGTCGAGGAGCTCGGTCTCTGCGCGCGAGGCGAGGGCGGCCCCTTCGTCGAGGGCGGCCGCATCGAGCTCGGCGGCGAGCTCCCGATCAACACCCACGGCGGTCTGCTCTCGGAGGCCCACGTCGTCGGCATGAACCACGTCGTCGAAGCCGTGCGCCAGCTGCGCGGCGATTGCGGCACGAGGCAGGTCGCGAACGCCGAGCTCGGCGTCGTGACGGGTTGGGGCGATTTCGGAGACGGGAGCGTCGCGATCCTTTCGCGGCGATGAGGAGCGGGCGCGAGATGGCATCCTTGACGGCGATCGGCGAGGACGAGATCGGGTCGAAGGGGACGGGCGACGAGTTCTATGCGTGGTGTGCGCGCGGCGAGCTGCGGCTGCGGCGCTGCAACGCCTGTCGCGAGTGGTGTCACGTCCCGCGCGTGACGTGCCCGAACTGCGCCGCGATCGATTGGGCCTGGGAGCGCGTGAAGGGGACGGGTCGCGTCTACACCTGGACCGTCGTCCATCGTGCGATGCATCCCGCCTTCATGGGCGACGTCCCGTACGCGGTCGTCGTCGTCGAGCTCGACGAGGGGCCGAGGATCGTCTCGGGCGTCGTCGACTGCCCGCTCGAGGCGCTCGAGATGGAGATGCCGGTCGAGGTGGTTTTCGAGCGCAGCGATCGCTGGGGCGATCGTGTATTGCCGCGTTTTCGGCGCGCTCCGGGAAGCAAGGCGCTGCGGGGCGCGGGAGGAATCGCGAGATGATGGAAGGGCTGCCGAAGACGATCGCGTTCGAGAAGCGGGGACACGTCGCGATCTTCACGATCGATCGCCCGGAGGCGCTGAACGCCTTCACCCGCGAGATGCTCGTCGGCATGGACGCGGGCTTCGCCGAGTTCCAGGCCGATCCGGATCTCTGGGTCGCGATCCTGACGGGCCGCGGCGAGAAGGCGTTCTGCGCCGGCATGGACCTCAAGGACGCGCTCCCGCAGATCACGGGCGGCGACGAGATGGGCTACGAGGACCATACGAAGCGCCCGTTCTCCGACGTCTACAAGCCGATCATCGCGGCGATCAACGGCGCCTGCATCGCCGGCGGCGTCGAGTTCATGCTCGGCACCGACCTGCGCTTCGCCGTCCCCCACGCGACCTTCGCCCTCGCCGAGACGCGCTGGGGCGTCGTCCCGACCGGCGGCTCGCATGTCCGCCTGCCGCAGCAGATTCCCTGGGCCGTCGCGATGGAGCTGCTGCTGACGGCCCAGACGATCACGGCCCAGCGCGCCTACGAAGTCGGCCTCGTCAACCGCATCGTCGAGCCCGCCGAGCTGATGCCGGCGGCGATCGAGCTGGCGGAGAAGATCTGCAGGAACGGTCCGCTCGCGGTCCGGACGGCGAAGGAGATCGCGGTGCGCGCGCTGCAGCAGGCGACGCCGTTCGTGCTCGAGAAGGCGATGGGCGCGCGGGTCTTCGCATCGGAGGATGCCAAAGAAGGGCCGAAGGCGTTCGCGGAGAAGCGGCCGCCGCGCTTCGTCGGGCGTTAGGGGGCGACGTCGGCGTTCTTGGGGAGCGAGCCTTCAGGCCGGGCCGTGTCGGGATGCGCCGTCTCTTCCGAGCCCGAGCAGGAACAGGCCGGTGCCGATCGAGACCAGCGTGCCTGGCTCAGGAACCAGGGCGATTCCTACGGAGCCGTTGGTGACGTCCAGCAGCGCCGAGTTGCTCTCTCGCGAGATGACGTTCTCGAATGTCAGGGGATTCGTTCCGATCTGGATCGTCGTGCCGCCGAAGCCGACGATGCGGAAGGTGGCCCGGAACTGCGCATCGAAGCCCCCGATCACGCCGTCGAGGCCCGGGTCCTGCTGGCCGTCGATCGTATGTCCGGTCGTGATGGTCGCGCCGTTGAAGAAGCGAACCGAACTGTCCGTCTCCGAGAGCGCCGGGCCGACGGAGTTGCTGATCCCCCCGAAGCAGCCGACTCCGCCGATGCAGCTCGTGTGGAGGATGCTGGAGACCGCGCTGCCTTCGACGAAGGCCACGATGGCAGGCGAGTAGCCGAAGAAGGAAGCGCCGACGGCCGCGATGTCGTCGGCGATCCCGTCTGCGCCGCCGTCGTTCACGATTCGGACACCGATCGTGAACTCCGATCCGATTTCGAATCCGGAGCAGGGACCCGACCCACACGTCACTTCGGTGACTGCGAACGTGAAGGCCTGCGCCGTCGTCGCCGTCGCAAGCCAGAGCGGAAGGGTCGTGAGAAAGAGGGCGACTTTGCGCATCGGATGACCTCCACGAATGGGTGTCGCTCGCAGACTATCAGGTTCCTCCCGGTCGTCGTGCGCAAATGCGCTGTCGGCGGCCAAGCTGTCGCGCAAGGGGGGCAGAAGACCCCGAAGGTGCCGGGCAAGACAGGCCGACCGGCTCCTGCAAGGGCTCCCGTCGAGGTTGCGGCGAACGGAGTCGGCCCGAGGAGCGCATCCGGCAGGACCGCTGCGCGAGGGCGGTTATCCTCTGGCCATCCCTCCATTCATGAGGCACCCGAATCGCAGCCGCCAGGGCACCGCCATGCGCCTCGGAGCGTCCGAGCCATCCGGACTCGCCCTTTCTGAGCGATCCGCCCGCCCCCGCCCGCCGGATCGATTCGGAAAGGAGCCAGAGGTCCATGCAGTTCCGCGCCGAGAGGCCCCGCCGCCGCTCGAAAAAGCCTCTCGCTCGGCGGCCGTGCGGCCGACGACCGACAGCATGCCGCTGCGACCGAAAGACGCTCTGCGAGGACAGCGGGGGCCGCTGCGAGACCGAATCCGTGGGGGCCGCGTGAGCGCGATCGACCGGAAGCGATCGACTTCGAGGCGAATGCCCGGGCGCGCGGCTTGCGTCTGGGCCGTCGTGGCCGCCCTCGGCTGGGCCGGCTGCAGCGCGCCGCCGCGGGTGCCCGCTCCGGCCCCGCTGCCGGCCGCCTTCTCGGCGCCCGGAGAGGCGCCGCAGGCGGAACGCTGGTGGGAGGCGCTCGGGGATCCGCAGCTCTCGCTTCTGATCGACGAGGCGCTGGTCGGCAATCTCGAGCTCGCTGCCGTCTGGGATCGGCTCGTCCAGGCCCGGGCGGTCGCGCGGCGCGACGGCGCCCTGCTGCTGCCGTCGCTCGATCTCGAATCGCAGGTCGGAACGACCTGGTCGCAGCAGGAGGGGCGGGCATCGTCCGCCAGCTTCGGCGGGACCGGGCTCCGGCGCGTCGACCGGTTCCGGCTCGGGCTGGCGTTCTCCTGGGAGCTCGACGTGTTCGGCCGACTTCGCGCAGCGCGGGATTCGCTCCGCTACGGCGCGGCGGCGAGCGAGGCCGACGTGCAGGCAGCGGCAATCGTGCTCGCGGCCCAGGTCGCAAGCCAATGGTATGCGGTCGTCGAGCTGGAGCGACAGCTCGCGCTGCTCGAAAGCCAGATCGAGACGAACGAGGACGTCGCGCGACTCGTCACGATGCGGTTTCGCGCGGGACAGGTCGGTGCGGCGGACGTCCTGCGACAACGTCAGCTGACCGAGCAGCGGCGCGGCGAGCGGCACCGGGTCGAAGGCGAGGCGGGGGTGGCCCGGCACGCCCTGGCCGTGCTGGTCGGTCGCGCGCCGGGCGCGCTGGTGCTCGACGTGCCGCAGGCGCTGCCGATCCCGGGCGCGATCCCGGAGACGGGTCTGCCGGCGGCCTTGCTGGAGCGTCGGCCCGACGTGCAGCGCGCCTATCTCGCGGTACTCGCCGCGGACCGGGATCTGCACGTCGCCCGGATGGACCGCCTCCCGCGTCTCGCTCTCACGAGCTCGCCGCAGTTCACCTCCGAGGTCCTCGCCGATCTGGTCGACAACTGGCTGGTCGGTCTGGCGGCGAACCTGACGGCGCCGCTCTTCGACTCGGGTCGGCGCCGGGCCGAGGTCGACCGTGTCGAGGGCGTCGTCTCCGAGCGCATCCACGGGTACGGTCAGGTCGTGTTGACCTCTTTGCGCGAGGTCGAGGATGCCATCGTGCTCGAGGGGCAGCAGCGGCTCCTGATCGAGAGTCTCGAGACCCAGCTGGGACTCGCTGGGGATACCCTCGATCGCCTGCGGGATCGTTACATCAGGGGCGGCGCCGACTATCTCGACGTGCTCGGTGCGCTGGCCAGCCAGCAGACGCTCGAGCGCGATCTGCTCTCGGCCCGGCGAGCGCTGCTCGACGTGCGGATCGCGCTGCATCGGGCGCTCGCCGGCGGATTTTCCCTCGAAGCGCCGGAAGCAGCCGAGCTCGCGGCGAGCGGCTCGGGGCCTGCGACTCCGGCTCTGCTGCCGCCGGGCGCCGCCGCGCAGACGACTCTTGCCGCCTCGCCGGGGCCGGCCCCTCGCGAGGCCGCGCGATGAGCGGGTCATCGCACGACGACGAGTCCGATCGCGCCGCCGATTCCGCGGCGGATCCCGCAGCCGGGCGGATCTCCGAACCCGTCTGCGAAGTCGTCGAACGCCGACGCTGGCCCGTCCTGGCGCTGCCCCTCGGCCTGCTCTTCGTCTGTCTCGCGCTGGCCTTCGTGCTGCTCCAGACGGGCCCCGTGGCCGAGCGCCAGTCGACACCGCGGGCCGAGCGGCTCGTCGACGTCGTCCCCGTCCGCAAGAGCAGCGGCACCGCACGCATCGATGCGATGGGCACCGTCGTGCCCGCGCGCCAGATCGTCCTGCAGCCGCAGGTCGGCGGCCTCGTCGTCGAAGTCGCTCCGGAGTTCGTGCCGGGCGGGCGATTCGAGGCCGGAGAGCCGCTGATCCGGATCGAGCCGCGCGACCACGCCCTCGCCCTGCGCAGGGCGGAGAGCGAACTCACGCAAGCGCGATCGGAGCTCCGCCTCGAGGTCGGCAATCAAACGGTGGCGGAGCTCGAGTACGCGCTGCTCGGCGAATCGATTCCCGATGCCGATCGCGACCTCGTCCTGCGGCAGCCCCAGCTCGAGAGCGTTCGCGCGCGCGTCGAATCGGCGGAGGCGGCCGTCGCGCAGGCGCGGCTCGATCTCGAGCGGAGCGTGGTCCGCGCGCCCTTCGATG
>CAUJGH010000230.1 GCA_963169575.1 Myxococcota bacterium
GCCACCGCCGCCATCCCGAGGTTGTAGCTGCCCGCATAACGCAGGGCGTGGTCGTCGACGGCGTCGCGCCGCGCCTCGCGGTAGAGGGTGCTCGCGAGCTCGGGATCGCCTTCCGCGAGCGCCGCGTTGGCGCGATTGAAGCGGGCGCGCGGATCTTCCGCGGGCTCCGCGGCGGGCGGCGCCGGCGCCAGCGCATCCGGAGCGGCCTCGTTGCCCGCCCCATCTTCGGCCTCGGCAGCCAGCGCGGGAGCGGCCGCAGCCATTCCCTCCTCCTCGGCCGCGCGAGCCGCGATCGGCGCCAGAACGGCGGCGAGGAGCACCGCGCCGACGAGCAACCCGACTGCCGACCGGGCTTTCTGATGCGCAGCCCCGGCGCGCTCCGACCCGCTTCCCGCAGTCGCTCGCGACTCTTCTCGCATGCCGGCTCGCGCCCCCGCCGATCCGCCGGCCCGCGCCCGCGCGCGCGCCGAGCCCCCGCCCGCCATCGCCGACGCGCCGAGGACGAGCGCCGCGAGCGCCAGGGCGACGAAGATCTGATAGGTCTCGCCGCGGATCGAGCGGCCGCGCGCATCGAGCTGGCCGCGCGTCAGACCCGCGATGTGGGCGTCGTAGATCGAGGCCAGGTCGAGAACCCCCGTGCCGGCCGGGACGTAGGCGCCGTCGGTCGCCAGCGCGATCTCGCGCAGCAGCCCGCCGTCGAGACGGCTGATGACCGGGCGGCCCTCGGCATCGCGGACCTGCGTGCGCGCGCCGCTCTCCGGATCGCGCACGAAGATGGGGCTGCCGGCCTCGTCCCCGAAGCCGATCGTGATGATCTTGATGCCGGCCTCGGCGGCCTTCTTCGCGGCGTCGAGCGCGAAGGAGTCGTGGTCTTCTCCGTCGGTGATGAGGATGAGCGCACGCTGGGCGGGGCCGGGCTCGCCGAGGCCGGCGACGGCGCGCAGGATCGGCTCGGCGAGGCGCGTGCCGCCGCGCGAGACGCTATGCGGACCGGCGCCGTCGAGGGCGAGGCGCAGGAAGCTCTTGTCGGGCGTCATCGGGGACAGGATGCTCGCCCGGCCGGCGAACGCGATCAGGCCGACCTGGTCGTCGTCGAGATAGGCGAGCAGATCGCTGATCTCGGCCTTCGCGCGCTCGAGCCGGGAGGGCCGCGCGTCGTCGGCCAGCATCGAACGCGACACGTCGAGCGCGATCATGATCTCCGCGCCGACCCGCGGCGTCCGGACGAATCGCTCGCCCCATTGCGGACGCATGAGCGCCACGACCATCGCGAAGCCCGCGAGCGCGTAGAGCGCGAGGCGCAGGCCGCGTCGCCAGGCGGCCGGGCGGTCGATCAAGCGATCTGCGAGCCGGCCGGCGACGAGGCGATCGAGGCGGCCCGAGCCGCGCCGCTCGAGCGCGATCAGGACCGCGACGACGAGCGACCAGAGCCAGAGGCCAAGGCCGAGCGCGGGATGCGCGATGTGGAGCGGATCGAGGTTCAAGCGGGCAACCTCCGAAGCCAGCACCCCGCCAGCAGCAGGGCGAGGGTCGTCGCGGCCAGCGCCGCCGCGACGAAGGGCGGGTAGTGGTAGTCGTATTCGAGATAGCGGAGCTCGGCGACCTTGCTGCGCTCGAGCCGGCCGATCTCCGCGACGACCTCGCGCAGCCCCGCTTCGTCGGTCGCGTGGAAATAACGTCCATCGCTCGCCTCGGCGATCTGTCGCAGCGTCTTCTCGTCGAACTCGACGGGCATGGCCTGGAGCGTGACGCGGCCGTCCATCCGCCGGACCGGGAAGGGCGCGGAGCCGGTATAGCCGGCGCCGATCGTGTAGACGCGGATCCCGAAGCGCGCGGCGAGCTCGGCGGCCTCGAGGGGCAGGACGTCGCCTGCGTTGTGGACACCATCGGTCAGCAGGATCGCGACCTTCGAGGCCGTCTCCTGGCGCCGCAGCCGCTCGACGGCGAGCGCGAGGCCGTCGCCGATCGCCGTGCCGTCTTCGGACGGATCCTCCGGCGTCGCCAGCTCGTCGAGGATCGCGAGAACGCTGCCGTGGTCGAGGGTCAGGGGGCAGAGGCCATCGGCATAACGGGCGAAGGCGACGATGCCGATCAGGTCGTCGGGCCGCCCCTCACCGAAGCTTCCGCCGCCTTCGACGAAATCCTTGAAGATGCGCTTCACGACGTCGAGGCGACTCGTACTCGTATCGCCGCGCACGAAGTCGCGCGCCTCCATCGACCCGGAGCGATCGACGACGACGGCGATCGCGATGCCCTCGCGCTCGACCTCGCTGACGGCGTTGCCCGTCCGCGGGCCGGCGAGGGCGACGGCGAGGGCGAGGGTCGCGAAGGCGAGCAGCAGCGCGGGCAGCCAGGCGAGGCGCTCGCGCAGGGATCGGCGACCGCCCGAGACGAGGGCGAGGCTCGAGAAGGTGACGCTCGCCCGGCGGCGCTCGACCTGGAAGAAGACCCAGGGCGCGAGCAGCGCGGCGAGCAGGAGCCACGGATCGCTCAGCTCGAGACCGGCGAGCTCAGGCATCGCGGCCCTCCCCTTCGCCCGGCCCGCCGGTCCGCAGCGGTGCGCCGGGCTCGGCGCCGCCGAGATCCGGCGCCCGCGCGAGGTCGCGGGTGTCTTCGAGGAAGCGCTCGGCCGCGGCGATCGACTCGCCGACGACCTCGGCCTCGGGCCGGTAGCCGGCGAACTTCACGAGATCGGCCTGGACGAGGAAGTCCCGCAGCAGGCGTTGATGCGATCGTGCGAGATCCGGCGAGCGCCCCATCTCGTTCAGGAACTCTTCGGTCGTCAGCTCCGGCGAGCGCAGTGCGAAGCGATTCTCGAGATAGCGCCGGACGACGAGCGAGAGCTCGACGTAGAAGGCGTCGAGCGCCTCGGGGCCCGGCGTGCCGCGCGCGAGCAAAAGGTCGAGCTCGCTGCGCGCGATCTCGTAGGCGCTCTGGCTTCGGCGGCGCGAACGGTGGGCCGCGAACGCGCGCAGCAGGGCCGGCGCCGCGAAGGCGAGCAGCAGGAGCGCACCGCCGAGCGCTGCCCAGAGCGGCCATCCGCCGAGATCCCGTCGGCCGAGATCCGGATGCGGCGGGCGCAGCTCGAGCGGCGCGTCCGCGGCGAGGATCGTCGCGACATCGAGCGCGATGCGGTCGGTCAGGATCTCGTAGGCGTCCTCGCCTTCGGGTGCGGGCTTCTGTCCCGGGCGGCGATCGACGAACTCGATGCGCAGCGCCGGAATCGAGGTCTTCCCCGAGCGCTTCGGCTGGAGCCGATAGCGCTGCCGCGCCAGCGCCGCGCCATCGGCGGCCTGCGACTCGCTCGGCGCGAAGTCGACGATCTCGAAGCGCCCGAGCGCTTCGCCGAACTCGGGCATGATCAGCTCGACCCCGGCTTCGGCCCGCGCCTCGAGCTCGAGCTCGACGACGTCGCCGATCCGCGGTTCGGCGGGCGAGATCCGGAGCGAGACCGCGACCGGTCCCGACGCATACTCGCGTCGGATGGAGTCGCCCCCCGACGCTTCCTCGGCGTCCGACTCGGCGGCCCGCGCGGGCGTCGGCCCCAGGAACGACGAGGGCTGCGCGAACGGCAGCGGCAAGACCGACGGCAATGCCGAAGGCAGCGATGCCGACGAGAACAGGGCAGCGGCCAGCAGACCGCTCGCGGCGAAGCGGGCCGGCGCCCCGACGCGGGAGAGAAAGCCGCGGCGCGCGCTCATCGCCGCCTCCGCTTCTCGCGCATCCGGAAGAAACGCACGAGGGGCTCGACGACGTCCCCGCTCGCATCGACGTGGATGAAGTCGATGCCGAGCGAGCGGAAGCGGCGTTCGAGCTTCTGAACGCGCCCCGCCGCGGCCACGGCCGCGGAATCCCCGAAGCTCTTCGAGCCGGTGTCGACGATGCGCGTCGTGCCGAGCTCCGCGTCGCGCAGGGCCACGAGCCCGACGTTCGGGAGGGAGAGTTCGGCGGGATCGGTGACGAGGACTGCGATCACGTCGTGCTTGCGGTTCGCCGCGAGGAGCGCCTTCTCGTAGCCCTCGTCGAGAAAGTCGCTGACGACGAAGCAGATCGTGCGCCGGCGCGTCACGCGCATCAAGAACTCGAGGGCCTGGCGCAGATCCGTCGCCTCGCGCGGCGAGCGCGGCGGGCGCCCGAGCTGCCCGAGGCCGGGGAGCCGATCGAGGCCGAGTCGCGCGAAGAATCCGCGCTCGCCCGTCCCCGACCGCGAACCGCCTCTGCCGACGCCTCCGCCCGTCGCCGACGGGCCGATCCCACGGCTGCGCGGGGCGCGCAGGGCGCGCGCGCTGCCCGCGCCGCGCGCTTCGTCCGCCCCGTCGTCCGCGCCGTGGGCGAGCACCTCGCGGACGACGCGCAGCGCGTGCTTCTGGCCCTTTCTCGGCGGGATGTACTGCTCGATCTCGCCATGGAAGAGCGCGAGTCCGACCTTGTCGTCGTTGCGCGTCGCCGAGAAGGCGAGCAGCGCGCACAGCTCCGCCGTCGCCTCCCGCTTGCTCCGGCGCCCGGACCCGTAGTCCTGGGACGCCGAGACGTCGGCCATCAGCATGAGCGTCAACTGACGCTCCTCGACATAACGCTTGATGTACGGGGCGCCCATCCGGGCCGTGACGTTCCAATCGATCGTGCGGACGTCGTCGCCCGGCACGTACGGGCGGACCTCGTCGAACTCGACCCCGCGCCCCTTGAAGACGGAGACGTACTCGCCCGCGAGCACGTCGGCGACCTGACGGCCGGTGCGCACCTGGATCTCGCGAACGCGGCGGAGAATCTCGCTGGCGAGCATGGCGGCAACCCGATCTTCGTTCAGGGAACCAGCACGCCGGCGAGGATCCGCTCGATCACGTCTTCGCTCTTCTTGCCCTCGGCCTCGGCCTCGTAGGTGATCGCGACGCGATGGCGCAGGACGTCGAGGGCGAGCGCCTTGACGTCGTGGGGCGTCGCGTAGGTCCGGCCCTGGAGAAAGGCGTTCGCCTTGGCGGCGCGGGTCAGGAAGAGCGAGGCGCGCGGCGAGGCGCCCATCTCGATCATGCCGTCGAGATCCTGGATGCCGGCGGCGCGCGGATCGCGGGTCGCATGCACGAGATCGACGACATAGCTCTTGACCTTGTCGTCGATGAAGATCTTCTCGACCGCGCGGCGCGCGCCCAGCAGCTGGGCGGGGCTCGCGACCTTGTTCACGATCGGCTCCGGCTGCCCGGAGGCCATGCGGTCGACGATCTTGCGCTCGTCCTCCTTCGAGGGATAGCCGACGACGACCTTCAGCATGAAGCGGTCGACCTGCGCCTCGGGCAGCGGATAGGTCCCCTCCTGCTCGATCGGATTCTGCGTCGCGAGCACGAGAAAGGGCTCGTCGAAGCGATAGGTCGTGTCGCCGATCGTGACCTGCCGCTCCTGCATCGCCTCGAGCAGCGCGGCCTGGACCTTCGCCGGCGCGCGGTTGATCTCGTCGGCGAGGATCAGGTTCGAGAAGAGCGGGCCGCGTTTGACGTGATAGGTGCCTTCGCGGGGATTGAAGATCTCGGTGCCGATGACGTCGGCGGGGAGCATGTCGGGGGTGAACTGGATGCGGGAGAAGCCCGTTTCGATCGCGGTCGCGAGGCTGCGGACGGTCAGCGTCTTCGCGAGGCCGGGGACGCCTTCGAGGAGCACGTGGCCCCCGGTCAAGAGGCCGATCAGGAGGCGGCTGATCATCGGCTCCTGGCCGACGACGACCTTGCCGACCTCGGCGATCAGGGCGTTGCAGACCCGCGTATGTTCCGCGATCTGCGCTTCGACGTTCTCGCTCATGGGCTCTTCTCCTCGAAGGGGCGGCGGCTCCGGGTCGCGCGGGGCGCAAGCATGGGGCCCGGCGGCCGGGGATCAAGCGGACGACACCCCGACTGCGCGATGAGTTCGTTCGGGATGGGCTCAGCCCGCGAAATCCTCCGCGCGGCTCTTCGCCATCTCGGCGAGGAACCACTGGGGGAACTGGCCGACGAAGCGCGCGACGTCCCAGAAATCGCTCCACTGCACGATCTTGCCGTCGCGGAGCTCATGGAAGGTGCAGAACCGGTGCTGGGCTTTTTCACCGGATTTGAAGGTCCAGATCTCGGTGTGGTCGAGGAAGACGAAATCGCCTTCGGCGGCGATGTGATGGCTGATCTGCTCCTGCTTCGCGAGGTGGTTCCAGGCGATGGAGAGCCGCTTCGTCACGTTCTTCGGGCCCCGGGCGCCGGGATCGTCGGTCGGGATGTCCTCGTAGTGGACGTCGGGATGGAGGCAGCTCTCGAGGGTCGGGAAGTCGAAGTCCGCGAGGGCCTTCCACATGCGGAGGACGGTGGCCTTGTGGGCCTCGGGGTTGGGGGTCGACATCGTGAGGGCTCCTTCTTGGAATCTTGCGGGGCCGCCGGGTCGACGAGACGGCTGCGCGGCGGCGGAGCCTACCAGACACGCAGCCTCCCTCGCCGTCCGATCGCTGGACTCGCTGTCGCGCGCGCGACCCGGCGCGCGCGGGAATCCGATCGCGTCGGCTCATGCCGAGCGGCGGTCGCCGACCATGAGTAAATAAAGAAGGACACCCCGAGGGTGGCGTTTCCCGCGGCCGCTCGCCACCGACGCCGGTCTCGAGGCGGCCCCCCGATTGGAACGAGCCTGCTAGAACCCGACCCACGGAGCAGCGGGCGCGGCGATTCTCCGAGCGCCGAGATCTCTCCCCCGCGCGAGGATCGCAATGACTCGGCCCCGCTCTTCGCTGATCGATCCCGACTTCGTCGCCGATCCATTATCCCGGCTGGCCGAGCTGCGCGAAAACGATCCCGTTCATTGGGACGAGACGCTCGGGACCTGGTTCATCACGCGCTACGAGGACGTCCGCCGCCTCTTCTCCGATCCGCGACTCTCGACCGATCGCCGGCTCGCGCGCGACCATCAACCGCCGCCGGGCGAGGGCTGGCTCGCGCATTTCGAGGCCAGCTCGATCATCAGCGCCGATCCCGAAGGCCATCGCCGCTGGCGAAACCGGCTCTCGGCGGGGTTCACGCCGCGCGCCGTCCGCCGGATGGACCAGCAGGTCCGTGAC
>CAUJGH010000231.1 GCA_963169575.1 Myxococcota bacterium
AAATAGGCGTAGAGGGAGGTCGCCAGCGTGAGCAGGGCAACGTAGGCGGATTCGGGCTCGCGCTGGAAGGCTGCCTCGGTGATGACGGGGGTCATGAGAAGCTTCCAGCGAAGGGCACGGCGCTGGATGACGGGGTCCTCGATGGCCTGGGCGATCGTGTCGGACGTCGCGATGATCGTCGATTCGAAACGGCTCGCATACTGCAGGGTGGCCTCGCGAAGCTCCTCCTTCGAGATGCGCTCCTTGTTGAAGGTCTTGCTCGCGAGGTTGCCGATAGACTGACTGCCCGGGATCAGGCGACACGCGCCGAGCATGAGGCTGAGGTGCAGGCCGACCAGGACGAAGGCGAAGCGGCGCTGGCTCGTCACGTTTCGGATGCTCATCGTCGGCCTGACCGTCCTGGCCGGGTGCGCGAATCGGCTTCCCCCGCCGCCGAGCGCGCGCTTCCCCCGCCAGGGTCGCTTCTTGAATGCGAGGGTCCCATCCCCAATTCTGTTCATGGATTCGTCGCTTCGAGACGCGCGAGCGCCGCGTGATGACGAGCCGCCGCGGCCGCGTTCCCCGCGTCCGAATGAAAGCTGACGAGCGCCTCGCGCACGGCGCGATCGCCCGGATGCGCCGCCGCCGTCGCCTCGAGGCGCTCGATCGCCTCCCGGACCTTGCCCGCCGAGTGCAGCGCGACCGCATGGACGTAGGCGAACCGGATCGAATCCGGATCGAGGTCCACCGCCCGCGCGAGATCCGCCTCCGCCTGGGACATCCGCCCGGCGCGGACGCGCGCGAGGCCCCGCGCGTGGTGCAACGCAGCGCTCTCGGGCATCCGCGCTAGCGCGGCATCGAGCGTTCGAATCGCTTCCGCCTCGAGGCCGAGCGCGCGCTCGAGATCCGCGAGATTGATGTGCGCCGGCTCGTAGCGGGGCTCGATCGAGATCGCGACAGCGAGCTCGCGGCGCGCGCCCTCGGCGTCGCCCCGCTCGGCGAGGAATACGCCGAGCTGGGTCCGGGCCTCCGCACGATCCGCGTCCCGGCGCAGCGATGCCTCGTACTCGGCCGCCTCCTGCTCGTAGACCGCCCGCACGGCCGGTGACAGCTCCCGCGCGAAGGCGGTCAGCATGCGCACGGCCTCGAAGCGCAGCGCCCGGAGCGGATCCCTCAGAGCCTCCTCCGCAACCGAGATCCGAGCCTCGCCGGGCGCGCTCGCGAGTCCCTCGAGCGCACCGAGTCGCACGAGCGCGTCCGGGTCGCCCACGGCCCGAACGAGTGCTTCCGCCGAGGATCGGCCCAGCGATCCATCGAGACGCGCGAGCGCCGCCGCGCGCACGATCGAGGGCTGCGACGAATCGGCCGCGACCGCACGCAGCGCCGGACCGGCCTCCGGCGCGCCGATCTCGCTCGCGTGGAAGGCCGCGGCGTGGCGCTCGAATCCCTGCGCAGGCCTGCCGCGCCACCTGCGCAGGGTCTCGTCGGCCCAGCGGACCGGTCGCTCCGCATGACAGCTCTGGCAGGCATTCGGGACCCCGAGCGAGACCGTCTGATCCGGCCGCGGGACGCGCAGGCTGTGGTCGTGACGCGGGTCGATCATCATGTAGGTCTTCGTCGGCATGTGGCATGCGACGCATTGGCTCCCGCTCGACGCAGGCGCGTGGCGATGGTGGTCGGGGGTCGCGTACTTCGACGGCGCGTGACAGCTCGCGCAGAGTGCGTTGCCCTCGGCGCGCGGCTTGCCCGAATGTGGATCGTGGCAATCGCTGCAGGTGACGCCCTTCGCGTGCATGCGGCTCTGGAGGAAGGAGCCCCAGCTGAACACCTCGTCGTCCTGCTGGCCGTCGGCGAAGTAGAGACCGGGGTCGAGGAGCGACGGGCGATGGTGGTCGAGGAAGGGCTCGCCGGCGACATGGCTCTCGGTGATGTTGCTGCGGCGGGCATGACAGGGCGCGCAGACGTCGAGCTCGCGACTGGTCGTCCGGGGCGCCGAGCGCAGCGGGTTCCCGCTCGTCGGATCGATCGTCCAGCGAATCCCCCGCCGCTCGTCGAGGTGCGCCACGAGCCCCATTTCGGATCCATCGCGCGAGGCGCGCTGCGGCTGCGGAGAGCCACTCGCCGCGTCGCCCGTGCGGCTCGTTGCCCAGCGGATGTGCTCGGCGCCGGGACCGTGGCAGCTCTCGCATCCGACGCCCAGCTCTTCCCAGCGCGATTCGAACTGGGCGCGCTGTGCGTCGAAGCGCTTGCGGAAGCCCGTGACGTGGCAGTCGGCGCAGACGTGGTTCCAGTTCTGCGAAGGTCGCGAGAAATGCAGCGGGTCCGTCGCATCGAGGGTGGCCTCGGGGTAGAGGTTGAACCAGCGCTGGCCGCCTGCCGACTCCGGTCGGGTATCCCAGGCCCAGGGCAGGACCTGCACCCGGCCGTCGACCGCTTCGAGCAGGTACTGCTGGAGCGGGTCGACGCCGAAGGTGCCCGATATCCGAAGCACGCCGTCGTCCGCCTTCGCATCGGGATCGACCCGACCGCGCGCGGCCCGGTCGCGGGATACCCTGTAGCCGCCGCCCTCGCGCCCGAAGGTGACGGCGCCGCCCCCCTCGCGGAGCTCTTCGCCGCCGAAGGGTGCCTTCACGCTCCCGGTCGTCGCGAAGGCCATCGCCGCCCGGTGCTGCGAGCGCTCCCAGCTCGCCGCCGCGTCCGCATGACACGCGACGCAGGCCGCACTGCCCACGAAGCTCGGCTTCGAGGCAGACGTGCTCCCGGACGCAGCTTCGCGCGCGCTGTCGTCGGAGCCGCAGCCGAGCGGGGCGCAGGCGGCGAGCCATGCGGCGCCCATGCGCAGGCCGGTTGCGATCGAGCGATCCGTCATTGCGTGGTGGACGTCATGCTGCTCCCCGAGCCGCTTGCCCTCGCGCCGGAGGATCGCGATCCGGTGACCGACCGGATTCGGCTAGTCGGCGAAGATCCGCTTCCAATCACTCTTCATGCCGACCACGATCCAGCCGTCCCGCTTCGCGTGCTCTTCGAGCGCCGGTGTGAAGGCCCCGATCGCGACGTTGCGAAGTCCGCGGGCGGGCCCGTAGGCGTACTCGCGCTTCTCGTCGTCGTGAAGGACGAGCAGCATGAAGCGCGCGCCAGGGCCGCCCTGGGTGTACTCCAACATCTGCTGATCGCCGTCGGAGTTTCCGAAGGCCATGACCGGCCGGCGGCCGATGTGCTGATGGATGGCGACCGGCTTGCCGGACTTGTCGTCGTTGAAGTTCAGCTCGGGCAGGCGAACGAGGATCGGCTTGCCGTCCTTCATCTCGAATTTCGTCTTGATGCTGCTGCCGATCACCTGTTCGGGCGGAATCCCGTAGACCGCCTCGGCCCACGGTCGCATGAACTCGATACCCCCGCCGGAAACGATGAAGGTCTTGAACCCGTTCGCGCGCAGGTAGGCCAGGACCTCCAGCATGGGCTGGTAGACCATCCGCGTATAGGGTCTTCCGGTCTTCGGATGCCTCGACGCGGTGATCCAGTCCTTCACGATCTGCTCGAACTCGGTCGTCGTCATGCCCGCGTGCGTCGCCATCACGAGCTCGAGGAGCGCGTGCTCTCCCCCGGCCAGCGCGTTCTTCAGATCGCCCTTCAGGACGGACGCGAAGGGCTCCTCCGACTTCCATTCGGGATGCTGCGGCGCCAGTCTCTCGACGCGGTCGAGCGCGAAATGGAGTTGGACCGGGATCGGCTGCTCGCACCAGAGCGTCCCGTCGTTGTCGAACACTGCGATGCGCTCCGGGACCGGTACGAAATCCGGCGATCCCGGCCGCGTCACCTTCGAGACGAATTCGACGATCGACGACTTCGCCGCCCCCTCGTTCCAGGACGGCAACGGATCCGCCGCTCGAGCGAGACCGGCCGCGAAGGTCGACGGGACGGCGAGCGCAATCGCGAACGCGAGCACGATGAGATCGCGGATTCGTGAAGACTTCATGGGAATCGATCTCCCGGGTGGGGCGGGCTCCTCGCACGCGGGGCGTCGTCGTGTCGAGGTCGGAGCAAAGGCGGGGTGGGGTGCTCCGGCGAGCATCCCACCCCGGCCGCTCTACTTGCTGATCTTCTGGCCTTCACCCAGGGTCGCCATCACGGCGTCCATGTTGAAGCTGGCCGCCTTCTGGCGCTGCGGGAACTCCTCGAAGCTCTCGAGGAACTTCCCCACGAACCCCTGGGCGGGAACGAGAAGGAAGATGTGGTCGAGTAGCCAGTCGTAGTAGGTGTTCGACGTGATGTCCGCGCGCTCGTACGGGTCGGTGCGGAGATTGAAGATCTTGGGAACGCGCAGGTTGACGAAGGGCTCGGCCCAGATCTGCAGGGTGCCCTGCTGTCGCTGCTCCATGAAGACGAACTTCCAGTTGTCGTAGCGGAGTCCGGTCAGCTGTTGGTCGTCGTTGATGTACAGGAACGACTCGCGCGGGCTCTTCTCCACCTCGCCCGTCAGGTACGGAACGAGGTTGTCTCCGTCGAGGTGGACCTTGAACTTCGAGCCGCCGACCTTTGCGCCCTTTTGGAGCTCGTCCTTGACCCCGTCGTTTCCCGCCATGGCCAGGAAGGTCGGCAGCCAGTCGTGGTGCGCGACCATCTCGTTCGAGATCTGGCCCGGCTTGATCCTGCCCGGCCAGCGAACCATCGCCGGGACCCGATAGGCGCCTTCCCAGTTCGAGTTCTTCTCGTTGCGGAAGGGCGTCATCGCCGCGTCGGGCCAGCTGTTCATGTGCGGGCCGTTGTCGGTGCTGTACATGACGAAGGTGTCGTCCGCGATCCCGAGCTCGTCGATCGCCGCGAGGATCTCGCCGACGTTCTTGTCGTGGTCGATCATGGTGTCGTGGTACGGGCTCTGCCAGCGGCCGGACTGACCGATGCTCTCGGGCTTCGTGTGGGTGCGGAAATGCATGTGCGAGAAGTTGATCCACACGAACGCCGGGACGCCGGCTGCGTTCTGGCGCTTGATGAAATCGATCGCGCGCGCCGCGACGTCGTCGTCGATCGTGACCATCCGCGCCTTGGTCAGAGGGCCGGTATCCGTGCAGGCCTGCTTGCCGACCGGGCCGAAGCGCGGGTCGTTCGTCTTGTCGACGCTCGCCGTCGCCTTGCAGTCCATCACGCCGCGGGGACCGAACCGGGCCTTGAACGCCGGATCCTTCGGATAGTCGGGCAGCTCCGGCTCTTCCTCGGCGTTCAGGTGGTAGAGGTTGCCGTAGAACTCGTCGAAGCCGTGGACGGTCGGAAGGAACTCGTTCCGGTCGCCGAGGTGGTTCTTGCCGAACTGGCCGGTGGCATAGCCCTGGGCCTTCAGGAGCTCGGCGATCGTCGGGTCTTCCTTCTGGAGTCCGATCGGCGCCCCCGGCAGGCCGACCTTCGTGAGCCCCGTTCGCAGTCCGGATTGCCCCGTCAGGAACGACGCGCGGCCGGCGGTGCAGCTCTGCTCGGCGTAGTAGTCGGTGAACATCATGCCTTCGCGGGCGACCCGGTCGATGTTCGGCGTCTTGTAGCCCATCACGCCGTGGGAGTAGGCGCTGACGTTCGACTGGCCGACGTCGTCGCCCCAGATGATCACGATGTTGGGCTTCCGCGACGCGTCGTCCACCTGCGCCGAGACCGGCGGAGCCGCAGACGCGAGCGCGACACCCGCTGCGAGACCCAGGGCCGCCCGGAATCGTATCGGTCGGGTCGGGCTGACGGGCTTCGGCCCGCCGAGAGCCGAGCTCGCCATGCCGATGATCGTGGGATCCATCATCTCTCCTTTTCCATCTCGAGGTTTCAAGCGACGAGATGCCGCGCGTGCGTCGTGCCGCGGTCCGAATATCTGCCGGAGACACGAAGATCCAAGCTGAATGATGTGCATCCGGTGATTCGCATAATGGCGCATCCCGGGACGCGAGGTCCAATGCCTGTCGCTGCCTGCTTTGATAACTTGCACGCATGAAGATCGATCTGCGCCAGCTGCGTCACCTTCTCGCCATCGATCGACACCGCAACTTCGCCCGCGCCGCCGACGCCCTCGGCCTGACCCAGCCCGGCCTGACCCGCAGTCTCCAGATGCTCGAAAAGTCCGTCGGCGCGCGTTTGTTCGACCGGGACCGGGCGCACGTCGAGCCGACTGCAGTCGGCACCGGATTGATCGAGCGGGCTCGGCCGCTGCTCGATCAGGCGCGCCAGATCGAATGGGACCTCGCGCGGATGCTCGAGGTCGAGATCGGCCTGTTGCGGATCGGCGCCGGTCCGTTTGCGTCGGAGCTGTCGGTCGGCGTCGCGATCGGACGTCTGTTGCGATCCCATCCCCAGCTGCTGGCCGATCTCTCGGCCGGTGATTGGCCGGCCCTGCAGGCTCGGGTCATCTCGGGCGAGCTCGATCTCGCGGTCTCCGAGACGAGCCTCGCGGTCGACGACGGCCGGCTCTGCGTCGAGCCGCTCCCGAAGCATCGCGGGGTGCTGTTCTGCCGCGCGAACCACCCGCTGCTCGCTCCGGGGCGCGGCTCGGATGCGCTGAGCCTTCACGACGTCGGGAAGTTCCCGCTCGTCCTGGCAAGTCTCCCGTTCCGCTTTCCGGACTGGAGCTCGAGCGCGGGCAGTGAGTCTGCGCCGGCTCATGCGAGCGGATTGCGAACGCCGCGGATTCGCGTCGAGAGCCTCGCCCTGGCGCGCAGCATCGTGTTGGAGAGCGACGCCGTGAGCGTCGCGGTCCCCCGACAGATCGCAGAGGAGATCCGGGACGGCCGCTTCGTCGCGCTGCCGCTCGCCCCGCCCTGGCTCGAGACGAGCTACGGCATCATCCGGCGGGCGGACCGAACGCTTTCGCCCGCCGCCGATGCGTTCCTGAAGATCTTGAAGCAGGTCGAGGCCGAGCTCGCATGAACGCGATCCGCTGGTGGCGATGACTCGGCAGGGCTGGACGTGCAGGACGTCGATGCTCGAGGTTCGCCGAGCCGATGGCTCGCTGATGCGACGGATCGCAGAGCGCTTGCAGGTCGGGGCTGGAAGGCGGAGCGCTCTCCAGGTCGGAGTCCGACCCGGGTCGCGCCGGAGTTCGCCGAGGGGGCCGCGAAGCAACGGGCCCTCGAACGCCGGGCGAAGGTCAAGCAGGAGAAGCTCTGCCTCCCCGCGGTTCGTCTCGGGTAGGACGGGCGGATCTCTCGATCCAGCCCGGCTTCGTCGGGCGCGAGCTCCGACTCGCGCCGATCGAAGCGGCGCATCGGGGCGATTCGAGTCGCCGGCCCTTTCCCGGCGTCGAAACGAGCTAGGCTCGGCGCGGCCCATGCCAGGAGGGGAAGCTCGATGCGCGCACTGCAAGGATGGGGGCTTGGATCGGCTGCTTGTACTCTCGCGGTCGGCCTCGGCGCCTCCGCTGCCCTCCTCGTCGCCGACGCCGCCTCGGCCGGCGGCCTCTACGTCAACGAGTTCTCGACGACCGCTCAGGCCAACGCCGGCGCGGGACGCGGCGCGTGGGCTCCCGACGCGTCGGTCGCGCTCCACAACCCCGCGGCGATGACCCGCCTCGATGACCACGGCTTCGCCGCGGGCTTTTCGGCGGCGGTCGGCCGGATCCAATTCGATCCCACCGCGGACTCGCCGAGCGGCAATTCGAGCGGCGGCAACCAGGCGGGCTTCGCCCCCCTCGCGGGTTCGAGCTATGTCCACCGGATCTCGGACCGACTGCGCTTCGGACTCTCCTTCTACTCGCTCTCCGGCTCGATCCTCGATCCCGACGACAGCTGGGCCGGGCGTTTCCAGCTGCGCGAGATCTCGCTGCTCACGATCAGCGTCTCGCCGACCCTCGCCGTCCGCCTGACGGACTGGCTCTCGGTCGGCGGCGGACCGCTCGTGACCTATGGCGTGCTCGATTGGAACCTGAAGGCCGACGTTCTCGGCGACGAGCGGAACATCCGACTGGACCATCTCAACGACGTCCAGGCGGCGGGTCGGGTCGGGCTCTTGCTGCATCCGACGGAGGATCTGTCGGTCTCGGTCTATTACAACTCCGAGACCGACTTCGAGCTGAGCGGCAACGCGGAGGGAGCGATCGGCCTGAACCCGAACCTCGACTCCGAGCTTCCCCTCGCCCAGTTCATCGAGGTCGGCGTCGCCTGGCAGGCGACCGAGAAGCTCGCCCTGCTCGGGACCTTCGACTGGGAGGACTGGAGCGAGGCCGGAGAGCTCGCGATCACGATCGGCGGGACCAGCGTCGACGCCGCGACCGGCTTCGAGGACACCTACAAGATCGGCGTCGGCGCCAACTACCGGATCCGCCCCGACTGGCTGCTGCAGACGGGCGTGATGTACGACTCGAGCCCGCTTCGCAACCGGGACCGCACGGTGGCGCTGCCGCTCGACGAGCAGTGGCGCTTTGCGCTCGGCGCCCAACACGACCTCAGCGAGGCGACGACCGTCGGATTCTCGCTCGTCTACGTGAACCTCGGCCAGGCAGAGGTCCGCAAGGACACGGTGCGAGGCGACTACAAGCGCAACCACCTCTTCGTGCTCGGCGGGACGCTCGCCTTCAAACGACTGCCCTGGAGCGGCAAGCTGACGTTCGGGGGCGGTGCGCCCTCGAACGGCTGATTCGATCGCCGAGCTCGAGCGAAGAAGGGCGAAGGACCCTGCCGAAATCGTTCCAGATTGCGGCAATCCGACGTTCGCCGAGGGATTCAGGGGCGCAGTCGTCAACTGCGGCGAGTACGACTCACGGATCCATTCGTCTGCAGCGTCGTCCAGCCGTGCGCTCCCGCGTTGCCCTGGCAGAACGACGATCGAGTCGGGGTGATCGCGGTCCTGGGCGGTCTCGGCGACGCCTATCCGCCCAAGATGGTTCGGACGCTCGATCCGCGGCCCTTCCAGAAGGCGGGGCCACCGGCCTGCCCGACATCGTCATTGGAATCGACTCCGGCCTCTGCGGTCGGGTGTGGACGGCATGCGTGAACTCGGCGGGGGTCTGCCGCCGGACAGTCGCCTGATTCGGGGGTTTGGGGTCGTTTTCGGGTCGCTGGCATGAATTCGCCTCCACGCGCCCGTCGATCTCGCCATATTCGTTCCCGTTCCGTCACCCGTTCTTCACATTCGATTGGTTTCCTGCACGCGCCATTCACCGAAATGGCATGGCCGTTCATCGTGCGCAGCAAGACCGGGCCCGAACAGAGGCTTCGGGAGCGCCAGCTTCGACCCGGACGACCCGGGTCGATCCAGAGGGGAGAATCGTTCGTGAGAGAGAAGAGACGCTCGGCAGGATGGGTGGCAGCCTCGTTGTTTTCCTGGACGGCGGCCAGCCTCGCGGGCGCCGCGGACATCCCGCCGACGGACTCCGCTTCGGCGCCGGCCAAGGTCGTGGTCGACAAGGGCGGACTCAAGGTCGACTCCGGAGACGGCGCCTTCCAGTTCCGAGCCTGGGGTCGGCTCCATGCGGACGGCACGCTGCACGTCGGCGATACGCCGCCGAACTCGGACGGGATCAACAACGACGCCACGGACGGCACCGAGATCCGGCGCGCCCGCTTCGCGATGAGCGCCAAGGCCTACGAGGTCTTCACCTGGTTCGGCGAGGTCGACTTCGGCGACAACGAAGTGTCGGTCACGGACTTCATCGTGGGGTACACCGGGATAGAGCGGCTGAACCTGACGGCCGGCCACCAGAAGCAGCCCTACAGCCTCGCGGTCGAAATGAGCTCGAACGACCTCCCGTTCACCGAGCGCAGCATCGACAACGAGCTGATCATCCCGCTGATCAATCGTGCGATCGGAGGACGCTTCGAGGACTACGGCGAGAAGTGGTATGTCGCCGGTGGCTTCTACGGCGACAGCATGGAGGCCCAGAGCCAGAACGCGACCGAGGGCTGGGGCACGGCGGCGAAGGTCGTCGTCACGCCGATCCTCGCGCCGGATCGCGTGATCCATCTCGGCTTCCGAGGCGCGGTAAGGCGCCCCGAGAACGACAACGAGAGCATTCGCTTCCGCGATCAGACGACCCAGATGTCCGACTACCGGATCGTCGACACCGAAAGGATCGAGGACATCCAGGAGGCCGCGATCTTCGGCCCCGAGGCGGCGATCGCCTTCGGTCCCTTCTCGCTCTACGGCGAATACAACCGGGCCCATCTCACGCGCAAGGGCGCCGACACGCTCCGGTTCCAGAGCGGTCACATCGCCGCGACCTGGAGCCTGACGGGCGAGTCCCGGGCGTCCATCTACACGATCCAGACGGGCGAGTTCAAGCGCCTCACGCCGAAGAACAACTTCAGCCTCAAGACCGGCGGCGTCGGCGCCTGGGAGCTGGCCGTCCGATACGCCTACGTCGATCTCAGCTCGGGCAGCGCGAGCGCGAACGCCAGCGTCGTGGGCGGCGAGGAGCATGCCCTCGACACCAGCCTCAACTGGTACCTGAATCCCGTCGTTCGATTCATGTTGGATTGGAAGCACATACTCGAGACCAGCATCGGCGATGCGGCCGATGCGACGCTCGTCGCCCGCAATCAGGAAGGCAAGGGCCTCAACGCCTTCACCCTCCGGGCGCAGTTCGCCTTCTAGGAATCGGAGGGTCCCGGGCGTCGGCCTTCCCGCGCGAGGGTCTCGCATTAATCGCGAGACCCTCGCGCGGGGCGAACCCGCTCAGTCAGGGCGGACAGTTCGCCTTCGTCGGAGAGAGCCTCCTTCGCCACGCGGCGACTGAAATCGACCGCGTCGTACCCGCCCCAGCGACCCGGGAAGTCGAGCCACTCGGCCGCTTCGTCGCGATGTCGGGGAAGTCGGAGGACGCGACGATCGGGCGGCTCCGGTTGGCGAGGTGGAGTCCGCTCGGGGCCTGCATCGCGACGCCTTCGGGCGTGCCCGTCAGGACGATCGTACCCGCCGGCAGGATCGGCGGCGCGTATGGATCCGCCTGCACGGCGAAGGGGTAGTACCGGACCTCTCCGTCGCGCTCCATCGGCATCCGCGTGCGCAGCCCCTCCGTGCGGACCTGCGTGGCGATCTTCTCGAGCGGCGCGCGCGCGGGCAAGATCATCCATTCCGTCGTGGAGCGCTGTCGTTCGACGAAACCGTTTCCCTCGTCGACCTCGAGCCCGATCCCGAGGCCGCTCGCGCCGCACTCCGCGAGTGCCGCGAAGAGCTCGCTTCCGCGCACCATCCACGGCCCGGCCGGAAGGAAGTTCGGTTGCCCCTCTCCTCGAGCAGATCGGGGCCGACGGCCTCGTCGTCGCCGGACCGCCCGCCTTCGCCGCCGACGATTCGCCGTCCCCGTTCTGGTTCATGCGCCGCAACGAGCCGAGGCCCCCCCTTCGACCGCCGCTGTCCTGGGCAGCCGAGCGATCCGACGAGGCGGGTCAGACCCGCGCGAGAAAGACCTCGAGGCATCGATCGTGCCACGGCACCTTCGATCCCCGCGCATGGAAGCCGACGTGTCCCCCCGAGCGCGAAATCAGCGCGGTGAGGTGCGGATTCTTCGACCACGGATAGTCGGTGTAGGTCGTCGCTGGAATCCAGGGATCGTCTCCGGCATGGAGGATGAGGGTCGGCAGCTCGATGTCCGCGAGAAATCGACGGGCGTTGTTCCGGGCATAGTAGTCGGCGGCTCCCGAGTAGCCGTTACGCGGGGCGACGAAGCGGTCGTCGAACTCCAGGATGGTGCGCAGCGTGGGGATCAGGGCGCGCTCCTCCTCCCCGAGGCCCTCACTCGCGGCGAGTGTCTCCTGCTTGATCCTCCCGAGCAGGTACCTCAGGTAGAGACGGTTGCGGAGAGCCAGAAAACGATCGGAGGCTGCGGCGAGATCGATCGGTGCCGAAACGGAGACTGCGCCCCGCAGACCGCCGTGCTCGGCCGCGTATTTGAGGATCATGTTGCCGCCGAGCGAGTAGCCGACGGCGACGAATCCGTTTCTCGACGCCTCGGCGGGCAGTGCGGCCAGGGCATCGCGCAGGTCGCGCGTGCGTCCCGCGTGGTACTGCTCGCGACAGAGCGGGCGACTGGCGCCGGCCCCGCGCAGGTCCAGCAACAAAACGGGGTGGCCGAGGCCGAGCAGGTGACTGGCCGTCGCCTGGACATAGGGGCTGTCCTGGGTGCCGCCGAGTCCATGCACGAGCACCACGAGCGGCGAACCCTCGCGCGGGGCGACGGGCTCGTAGATCCGCGCAGCGAGCCGGTCCCCGCTCCCGTCGGCGAGCGGGAGGATCATGGATCGTCCCTCGCTCGCGCGAGGCGGCGCCAGGGCGGGACCGCGCAGAAGATTGCGCAGCGTCTGAAGATCCCCTCCCAGCCACGGCGCACGGGGCTCGAAGTGCGGAAAATCCGTCGACCACATCGATCCGGAACCTAGCGCTCGCGTGCTCGGCGTCGCAGTCGGGCTGGCGGCGTGGGCAGCGAAGACCGACCCTCGAGGCTCGAAGGAGAAGCGCTCCATGGCCCAGCCCGTCTCGCCCCCTACCGACCCGACGCGCGAGCGCACCGACGCGCTGATCCGGCGCATCGTCGACCGGATCGCGTCGGGGACGACCGACGAGAGCCTGGGGCCGATGGTCGAGTCGGTCGCCGACTTCCTCTCGGTCGAGCGGCACGCAAAGGAGCGCGAGCGCCTCTTCCTGGACATGCCGCAGGTCGTGGGCTTCGCCGGCGAGGTCGCGCGGCCCGGCCAGTTCATCACGGCCGAGGCGATGGGCATCCCGATCGTCGTGACGCGCGCGCCCGACGGCCGTCTCCACGCGCTCGTCAACGCCTGCGCCCACCGCGGTGCCCGCGTCGCCCAGGGCCACGGGACCCTCGCCGGTCGGCGCCTGCGCTGCGGCTTCCACGGCTGGACCTTCGAGCTCGACGGACGCCTCGCCTCGCGGCCGAGCGACCGCTGCTTCGAGCCCATCGCGGCCGGCGACACGCGCTGCGACCTGACGCGCCTGCCCGTGTCGGACCGCTCGGGCCTCGTCGTCGTCGGCCTGCGCCCCGAGATGCCGCAGGCGCGCGTCGACGGCCATCTCGCCGAGCTCGAGCCCGAGCTGACGGGCCTCGGCCTCGAGCAGGCGAAGACCCTCGACGTGCAGCGCTACGAGGTCGCGGCGAACTGGAAGCTCGTCTCGATGCTCTCCTACGAGAGCTACCACTTCGCGGCGCTCCACCGCGAGACCGTCGCGACGATGTTCGAGTCGCATGCGATCGCGGACGCCTTCGGCCGCCACAGTCGCTGGGCCTTCGCGCTGAAGGGCACCGACGCGCTCGCGAAGGCCGACCCGGCGAGCTGGCCGGCGAGCTTCCCCGGCGCCATCAGCCATCAGCTCTTTCCGGGCACCGTCCTGATCACGACCTGGGAGGTCGCCCAGCTGATCCGCAGCGAGCCGGGACCGACGCCCGGCACCTCGGTCGTCCATACGGCGAACGTCTACTTCGACGAGGCGAAGCGCGAGGCGCTGATCCCGAACGTCGCCCTCGGCACGCGGGCCTTCGAGGAGGAGGACCTGCCCGCCGCGATCCAGACGCAGCAGGGCCTCGCTGCGGGCAGGAAGCAGCTCTTCGCAGGTGCGAACGAGCCGATCGTCCAGTTCTGGCTGCGGCAGTGGCGCGAGGCCGTCGACGGCTAGGCGTTCCGGCGGGCGGCCCGCCCAGACCTCGTCCGCTACACCGAAATGATCCTGATGGGCGCGAAAGCGCGCCCGCTCGTGGGCGACTGGAGCAGCTTCGGGACGCGCTGGTGCCAGCGGATCGTGTCGCCGACGTCCTGCTTGGCGAGGTGCTCGGCCCATTCGACAGGGAGCTCGCCGCCGAAGGCGTGCATCGCGTTCGACTCCATCCCGCCGTCATGGCACCCGACGACCTGGCTCCACGAGGTCGCTCCGGTTCTTCATCGCCAGGATCTGCACGTCCCGCCGGCTGAATCTCCAGCGCCCGTCGTCACCCTTGACCAGACGATCGTAGTAGCGACCGACACTGGTGATCACCCAGGAAGTCGGATCGCCCTCGCGCTCGATCTTCACGCGGAGGAAGTCGGACCAGGCTCGGGCGGTGGTCTCGGATTCGAGCTCGACGAGGGCGGTAAAAGGAAGGTGCTTTCCCGGTCCCCGCGGCTTCTCGGCCAGCTCCGCCCGAATGGCTTCGCGGCCGTCGTAGACGAACTCGTCCGCCGTGAAGACGGCGTCGCGCGTGAAGAGGTCGAGGAAGTCTTCGACTCGACCGTCGTCGAGGAACATCGCGTACTGCTGGAGGGTCGTTCGGATGAGTTCGAGCTCGCGCAGCCGCGCGTCGCCTTGCGTGGCCGCAGAGCGATCGGTGCAACCCGACTGAACGAGGCAGACGGTCAGGAGGATGGCCCCGAGGACCAGGCGCTGGATGCTTCGACGAATCATCGGGGCTCTCCTTTCGCGGCATGTGACGGGGGCGGGTGAGTTGCACGCCGCCGCTCACGAGGACGAAGGTGCCGGCGATCACGACCATCCGCCTCCGGTCGTGCAAGCGGACCAGCAGCGCGAGCAGGAAGAGCAGCACCCACATCGCGCAGGGATTGAAGCCGTCCGGTAGCCCGAGGGCCAGCGTGAAGCGCGTAGCCCCGGGCGCGATGCGCTCAGCTCGCCGAAGAGCGCCGTCCCCAACATTGGCGTGTCCGGGATGCGCGGGCGATCGACGCGGGCGGCTCGGGGCCCGTCGTCCCGGCACGATCGAAGCCGATCGGGATCCGGCCGTCGATGGCTGGCGCCGGCGATCGGGCCGGCGCGCCCGCAGCCGGGGCCAGGATCAGGGCCGCGAGGAGGAAAGCGAGCCAACCCCGCATCGGGAGGCAGTCTCCTCGAACGAACGGCGTTACGCTCGAACCGGGATGCGACGAACCCTTTGCCCGTCGAGCGGGAGGCGCCCATGATCGACTTCTACGGCTTCATCACCACCATGAGCTGGCGCGTCGGCATCGCCCTCGAAGAGCTGGGGCTCGCCTACCGCTTCCACTCGCTCCATCTCGGCCGCGGCGAGCAGCGCGCGCCGGAGCATGCCGCGCGCAACCCGATGCAGAAGGTGCCCGTCATCGTCGATCACGCGCCGAAGGGCGGCGGGACCGGGATCACGGTCTTCGAATCGGGCGGGATCATTCTCTATCTCGCCGAGAAGACTGACCGCCTGATCCCGACCGGGACGCGGGAGCGCGCCGAGTTCTGGACCTGGTTCTTCTGGATCATCGCGAGCTACGGCCAGGACGTCGGACTCTGCGGCGCCGCCTTCCACCGCGACCCGCGCTATCGCCTCGACAAACAGACCGACTACGGCCGCACGACCTACGAGTTCTTCACCGAGGCGAGCATCGCCGCCCACCACAAGCTCGACGCTCGCCTCGCCGAGCGCGAGTACGTAGGCGGCCGGGAGTTCTCGCTCGCCGACGTCGCGGCGATCGGATCGACAGTCCCACTGCGGCTGCACGGCATCGAGAGCCTCGACGGCCTTCCGAATCTGGCGCGGTGGTACGAGCAGATGCGGAAGCGGCCGGCCGTCGCGAAGGGTCTCGCGCTCGGTCGGGACGGAAGGTCGGGATTACCGGCGGATTACGAGGCGGCGCTCTTCGATGACGGATGGGAGACGCGGGCGAAGCCGGGCCGAGCGTCCTGAATCGGGACTTCGGATCGATCGTCTGTCCGGAACGAACCCACGCCAGGATCTGGATTTTCCACGCACGAGAGGAGGATCACGTCATGACGCTCGAGCTTCGACCGCTGTCCGGATCGGTCGCCTTCGAGATCCATGGAATCGACCCGGCTCGGCTCTCGGAGTCCGATCGATCCGAGCTTCGCCAGGTCTTTCTCCGACACAGCGTCCTGGTCTTGCGACGGACCCGGGTGACCCCGGAGTCCCAGCTCGCATTGGCCACGGCGCTGGGCGAGCCGGAGATCCACCCGATCGCCGCTGGACGGCTGGATGGCCATCCGGCAATCCTCGTCCCGAAGCCCTACGGCGTCCAGGCATCCGACGACCCGGACGAGGTCATCGGCCGCATCCCCTGGCATGCGGACCTGACCTATACGACCGCCCAGCCCCGCGGCGCCCTGCTCCGCGCCGTCGAGATCCCGCCCGAGGGAGGCCAGACCGGCTTCATCGACACCGTGGCCGTCTACGAGGCGCTCCCGGAAGCGCAGCGCAGGCGCATCGAGCCACTCGAAGCGATCCATCGGCTGTCCCACGCGCAACGCCTGCTCGGACTCGACATGAACAGCGAGCGGACGCACGAGGTCGCCCGACGGTTTCCTCCCGTCGCGCAGCCCCTCGTCCTGCGCGATCCGGCGACGGGCTGCCGATCCCTCGCGGTGAGCCCCCTCTTCGCGGACGAGATCGTCGGGATGGACCGATCGGAGGGCGCCGCGCTCCTGAAGGAGCTGGAGGCCTTCGCGACGCAGGAGCACTTCGTCTACTGGCACGACTGGCGAGAAGACGACGTCGTCATCTGGAACAACTATCGCACCCTGCACGCCGCGGCGGGTCATCAGCAGAAGCACGTCCGTACCCTTCACCGCGCCACCCTGAAGGGAGAGACGACGTTCGGACGCATCCTGGCTCCAGACGACGAGCACGAGGGCTGAGAGGAAGAAGCACGTGAAGACGACGAGCAGGGAGTTCAATGTGTCTCTTCGCTCTGCGTCCACTGCAACAGGTGCATGGCGACGATCTACACAGGTACGCATTGCGTGCTGGTCGAGGAAGGCCAGCGCGCCTGACGAGGAGCACGGCATGACGCTGAGCGCATCGGACATCCGCAGTCGACTCGATCATCCCGTCGTCGACGCGGACGGACACGTGATGGAGTCCGTTCCGATCCTGGCCGAGTATTTGCGCGAAGCGGCAGGCGGGAAGACCGCGGACGCGTTCCTCGCGCGGGCGGGCTTCGTGACGATGTCCGCCGCGGAGCAGCACTGGGTCGTGGCCGAGGAGCAGGCGCGCAAGCAGCGTCGGCCTGCGGCGCCCTGGTGGGGCAGTCCGACGACGGCGATCGACCGCGCGACCGCCTTCGTGCCCGCGCTACTCGCCGAGCGCCTCGAGGAGCTCGGTCTCGACTTCTCGATCGTCTATCCCAGCGTGGGCCTGATGTTCGCCGGGCACGACGACGACGCCATGCGCGTCGGGGGCTGCCGTGCCCTCAACACCTATCTCGCCGACCTCGTCGGGCCGCATCGCGATCGGCTCACCGCGGCCGCCCTGATCCCGATGCAGACGCCGGACGAGGCGATCGAGACGATCGACCACGCGCTGGACGAGCTCGGTCTGCGCTGCATCGCGATCTCGAGCTGGGTCCGGCGGGTGGGTCCGGGCGGACCCTTCTCCGACGTCTTCGGCATCGACTGCGAGCACGACTACGATCGCGTCTGGCGGCACTGCGCGCAGCGAGGCGTCGCGGTGACCGCCCACGGCGGCAGCATGGGCTTCGGCTTCCGACAGTCCCCGTCGCGCTACATGTACAACCACATCGGGCACTTCGCGGCAGCCAGCGAGGCGCTCGCGAAGGCGCTCTACTTCGGCGGCGTGACTCGTCGCTTTCCCGACCTGCCCTTCGCCTTCCTCGAGGGCGGCATCGCGTGGGGGGCGCAGCTGCTCGCCGATCTCGTCGGCCGCTGGGACAAGCGCGGGGGCGCGAACATCCGCCAGCTCGATCCCGCGCGGCTCGACGGCGCTCGCTTCCGCGAGCTGCTCGCGCAGCACGGCGGGCCGCACTTCGCCCGACCGGACGTGGTCGAGGCGGCGGCGCAAATGAACTCGGCCCATCCCCACGAGCTCGACGAGTTCCACCTCTGCGGCATCACGGAGCGCGCGGACATCGCGCGGCGATTCGTGCCGTCGTTCTACTTCGGGTGCGAGGCCGACGATCCCTTCGTTGGCCTCGCCTACGACGAACGGCTGATTCCCGGCGACGAGCCGCTCCGCCCCCTCTTCGGGTCGGACGTGGGCCACTGGGACGTGACCGACATGCGGGGTGTCCTGCCGGAGGCCTTCGAGCTGGTCGAGGAGGGACTCCTCGACGCCCGGGCCTTCCGCGCCTTCACGGCCGACAACGCGATCGCGCTGCATACGCGGGGCAACCCCGCCTTCTTCGAGGGAACCGCGGTCGAGGGCTACGCGCGCAGCCGCGTCGAGCGTGGCCACCCGATCGACTGAGCCGACGGGGGCACGTTCCGACAGCCTCGTGCGTCGCGGTCGTCGAGCCCGGGGCCAGCGAGCCCGGAGGCGACGGCTGCGCGCTCGCCCCCCCGACCTCGTCGCCCAGCTTCACGCGCGTTCCTGCTCGAGCTTCGCCCCGCAGCGCGAGCAGTCCGCCGGCCGCGCTTCGTCCCAGCCCGGCAGTGCCTGCGTCCAGCGCCCGCAGGCCGCGCACTTGCGCGCGCGCCGGTGGTCCTGCTCGAGGCGGTACTCGCCGAAGCAGCCCTCGGTGCACCACTTCCGGAAGCCGGGCATCAGGACGCTGCGATGGAACTCGTTGTCGACCCAGCGCTTCACCGCGGCGGCATCGGTCCACAGCGTCGAGAACTGATAGCGGCGGCCGGGCCGGCTCCAGACCACCGCCTGGAGGCAGCCCTCCGTCGCCCGCGTCTCCGCCAGCGTGCGCTCGAGGTGGGGCAGGAACTGCGCCTCGCCCTCTTCGGAGAACACGAACTCGGCGAGGACCAGCAGGGGTGTCATGGTGGAGCCTCCGTCAGAGCGAGAGCAGCCGGGCGAGGGGTGTGCGGCGGCGAGCGACGAGGTCGGCCACCGAGTAGCCGTCGAGCGTCTCCATGAACGCAGCGAGCGCCTCGTCGAGGATCGGCCGCAGCCCGCAGGCCGGCTCGATCCGGCACTGACTCGTGGCCGGGTCGAAGCACTCGACGAGCACCATCCTACCCTCCATTCGCCGGACCACGTCGCCGACCTTGATCCGTTCCGCCGGTCGGGCGAGTCGGATGCCTCCACCTCGACCACGCAGGGTTTCGAGGTAGCCGGCCTGCCCGAGCTCGTGGACGACCTTCATCAGATGCCCCCTCGAGATCCCGAAGGCGTCCGAGATCTCCTCGATGGTGGCCAGGGACTCGGGCCTGACGGCGAGGAAGGTCAGCACGCGCAGGCCGTAGTCGGTGTAGCGAGTGAGCTGCATGAGCCTCCTTGACTGCAAAGATATATCGCGGATATTGCTTGGCTTTCGAGAGGGGAAAGGAATGGCCCAGCCCGCACGCATCGTCCTGTCGCGCCACGATCACGACCGCCTCGAGCGGCTGCTCGAGAAGGTGGGGCCGCGTCCCGATCTCGATGCCCTGCGCGAGGAGATCGAGCGCGCGGAGGTCGTCGAGCCCGAGGCGGTGCCGAGGACGCTCGTCACGATGAACTCGGTCGTGCGCTTCGTCGACCTGGAGTCGGGCAGGGAGAACGAGGTCAAGCTCGTCTTTCCGGCCCACGCCGATGGCGTCGATCGCGTCTCCGTGCTCGCGCCGGTCGGCAGCGCGCTGCTCGGGCTCTCGGAAGGCGACGAGATCGACTGGCCGCTTCCGCAGGACCGCAAGCGCCGGCTCCGGGTGCTCGCCGTCACCTATCAACCGGAGGCCGCCGGCGATCCCGACTGAGGGTCGCGATCGGCGGCGAGCTCGGCCTCGATCCGCGGCGCGAGGGCCTGCAGCTCGGCGGATCCGCTCGCCGCGCGCTCGATCATCGGATAGAGGATCCGCTCCTCCTTGCCGTCGTGAGCGAGCAGGTGGGCCGTCAGGTCCGCGAGCGTCCGCATGCGAGCGTCGGCGTCGTTTCCGGCGAGCAGCCCGGCGAGCGAGGTCAGCAGCTCTTCCATCAGGCGATGCTCCGCACACATCACCGCGACCGGGGCGGCGGCGGTCGGCTCGCCGGCGCGCACGAAGCCGGGAAAGAGCCACTCCTCCTCGATCCGGATGTGACGATCGAAGCCACGCCGGAGCTCGGCCAGGCGGGCGAGCGCGCCGGCTGCGTCGCCGGCGGCGGCGCATCGCTTCAGCGCCGCGAGGCTCTCGTCGAGACGGCGGTGGTCGAGGGTGAGGGACGAGGTGACGCTCGGGTTCATCCGGGGGCTCCGTCGGCGCGGGGGCGCGTGAGGATCGGCCAGTAGAGAAGGGCGAAGAGGGCGAACGCGCCGATCCAGGCCAGCCCGGCGGCGACGAGCAGCGCGAGCTGAGGGGAGCCGGAGGCGAAGGCGGCGACGACCCGGAGCAGGGCCGCGGCGTGGACGAGCCCGTAGCTCGCGACGGCCCCGGCCGGAAGCACGAGGGGCCGACCCGTATGACCGAGGCCGACGCGCGTCATGACGGCGAGGATGGTCGTGCCGATCGCGCCGGAAGTCAGCGCGTGGAGACCGGCCGTCGGCGGCACGGCTGCTCCGAGGTCTCCGGCGGCCACGAGCAGCAGCCCGACCGCGACCCACGCCATGCCGGCATGGAGCGACCAGAGCAGCGGGTCGCGCCGCACCGCCCAGCTGCGCCAGCCGACGAGCCGAGCCGCCGCCGCGAGGCCGGCGATCGCCGCGGCCGCGCCGCTCCAGGGGCTGCGCGGCGCCATCAGATCCGCGACGAATAGCAGCAGCGCCGCCCCGATCGCGAGTCGATCGAGCCACGCGAACGAGCGCGCGGTCTGCTTCGAGCCCCAGCGCCGCAGGGCGTTGGTCGTGAAGGCCGGCGTGATGCGACCGCCTACCACGAGCAGCAGGACGACGATGCCATCGATCCCTGCGCGCAGCGCGCGACCCGCCACGTCCGTGGGGACGAGGCCGAGGAAGCCGGCGTGCATCGTGGCGTTCGCGAGGGCCAGGAGCGATACCACGACGACGATCCCGTAGTTCCAGGTTTGGCCCGAGCCCCACAGCGTTCGCGCGAGCACGATCGCCAGCACCGGCAGGAACGAGCCGTCGATCGCGGCGGTCAGCCAACCGGGGAGCAGGTCGGCCGCCCAGAACGCCGCGCGCCCGGCGAGCCAGAGGAGCACCAATGCGGCGAGCGGGCGCCCGGCGAGCGCCGTCCCGCCGGTCCAGACCGGCACCGCCGTCGTCAGGAAGCCCGCGATCGCGGCGGCGGCGAAGCCGAAAGCCATCTCGTGGCCGTGCCACCAGAGCGGGCTCTGCCAGCTCGGCGCCCGGGCTGCGCCGAGCCAGATCGCGAGCCAGGCGCCGACCGCGAGCGCCGCGTAGAGGCCGGTGCAGAGGAAGAAGGGCCGGAAGCCGCGCCCGAAGAGCGCCATTCCCGCCGCGGGCGGGGACTCGACATGCGCCTGCCGCAGCAGCATCTCGCTCGACCCCACGGCTCCCCTGCCTCCCGCCTGGTCTGTGCCGATAAAGATATACCAGCGGTATATCTTTATCGCAAACCGCGCCCGGGGCCGGACGGGCCTCGCGGCGGGCCGGTTGACCTAAATGATCTTCGCGGCGGTGCGGAAAAGGCCTCTTGTGCTTCCTATCCGCGCGATCATGGGCTGGGACGTTCAGTTCCAGTCGTTTCGCCCATCGCCGTGGGCGCTCTGCCTCCTGGTCGATGGTGCGTGGTTGCTGGTGTTCGCCACGCTTTGGCGCGGTTCGGGCAGCGCGGCCGAAGGCTGCGCCATTCTCGCGAAGCTCGCGCCGGATCCGTACCAGGGCCAGGGAGGACCCGATGGCTGGCCGAAGCGGCACCGCGTCCAGAACCTGTACGGTGAACCGGTCGACGCACGCCGGCCCGGCAGGGACCACCCGGCGCCGATCCTCCGCTACGAGTGGTGGCCCGATCGCGCCGAAGGGCGGTGCGATGGCAGCCGATTCCCGGCGCGTTGGACCTGGCCAGAGCGTCGGCGGGCGCCACGGAGCCTCGTCCGGCAAGGGCATGGGACCGGACTCGCGAGACGGAATGGATCCCCGACGTGGATTCGAACCACGATTAACAGAGTCAGAATTTCTTACAGGAGTTTTGTACCGATTCGCATGGGCCCGCAGGCCCTAGAAGTCGCCCAAGGCGCGAATCTCTGCAGCCTTCAGCAGGGTTCAGCCCACGTTTGCAGACCCGATGGCCGTCAATTGGCCGTCAACCATCAACTCTTGCGTCGCGCCGCTTCTTTAGAGAGCCCGATCAGCCCGAGCACTCCGGCTCCGATCATCACTGCAAGCCCCGGCTCCGGCGCCGCATCGTGAAGCTTCGAATCGACGACGGCAACGCGTTGCCCCGCCCGCCTCGCATCCCGGTGCATCGTACGGGGTCGCCATCACCTCGTGGATCCCGTTCTCGTCGAGGCCGTCGGCGTCCGAGTCGAGCTGGTCCGGCCTGACGTCCGGGGGCACGAAAACGGGAACGCCAGGCGAGGCGATGCCGCCCGCTGTGTCGGAACTGCGCGGCTGTCGAGGGTGCACGAAGTCACGCGCGTCGAGGGCGTCGCGCGTCGCGTCCGCTCCCGGAGCCGGGTTGCCAGCGCGAACCCGTGAACAGGGCGCCGATCGCCGCCAGCGCGTCGCGCATGCGCTCGTCGGGTCCGCCGCGCAGGCGGCGTACGGGCGTCGCCCTGCGCGCGAGGGCCTCGAGGAACCAGTCCTGCATCGCGTGTCGAATGATTTCGCCGTCGCGGATGCCGTCCTGGACGAAGGGGATCTCGTCGCCGGTCAGCAAGTAGAGGTCGCAGCGGCTGCGATCGCCGATCGCGTCGACCTCGGGGTCGTGGTGGCCGAGGTAGCGGCGGGTCCAGAGCGTGGTCGCGAAGGCGTTCGTGTCGCAGACGACGATCCGGTTCGCGGTCCGGGCCGCCGCGTCTTCGCGTCGCTGCTGTTCGAGAGCAATCGCGACGAAATCCTCCCGCGACCAGCGCGTGTCGCCTCGCGCATACTTCGCCTCTGTGAGCTCGCGTCCGTATTCGGGGACCCAGACGGTCTCGAGCCGCCGGGCGAGCGCCTCGGCGAGCGTCGTCTTGCCCGTCGACTCGGCGCCGACCAGGCAGACGCGCTTCGCATACCAACCGCGCACGGGAGGCGGCAGCTGATCCCAGCTCGCATGCGGATCTGCGCGGACCGCCGTCCCCGAGATCGGGAAGCGTGTGCGAGCGCGATCGACGAGGACGTGCTCGCAGCCCATCTCTCGCGCCCAGGCCTCGCCGTAATCCTCCGACGTGAACGCCACGTCCGGGCGCCCGCCGAGCCAGCCGATCGTCAGCTCGGCCCAGAGCCGGGAGTCGTCGGCGTCGTAGACGTCCTCGATCTTGCGGATGCGCGCCCACGGATGGAGCTCGCGCAGCCACGCGACCCGCTCTGCCCCGGGGATCGGATCGTCGACCCGCTCGCAGACGATCACGTCGAGCGCCTCGCAGCCGGCGAGTGCCGTTTCGATCAACAGCGCGTGGCCGCGATGGGGCGGAAGGAACTTCCCGACGACCACGCCCCGTCTCGCCCTCATGCCCGCCCCTCGCCTGCGATCAGGATGCGCCGCCAATCGCGCCAGCCGACGACGCACATCGCGAGGAAGACCGCATAGAGCACGGCCGTCAGGACGAGGCCGCGGCTCAGGTAGAGGGGGACGTAGATCAGGTCGGTCAAGATCCAGAGCGCCCAGTTCTCGAGGCGCTTGCGGGCGAGCAGGAGCTGGGCGGCGAGGCTGAGCGCGGTCGTCAGGGCATCGAAGAACGGGGCGGCCCCGCCGCTCGCGACGAGGATTTCGCGCAGCCCGAGCGTCGTCGCGGGTAGAGCCGCGAGTAGCCCGATCCACTCCGCGCGGCGCGCGCGCGTGATCGCGGGTCCGGAACCGTCCCGCTTCGCGACCCAGATCCACCAGCCATAACAGCCGAGCGCGAAGTAGACCGTCTGGAGCGCCATGTCCGCATACAGACGTGCGTCGTAGAACAACGCGAAGAAGAGCGCGTTGTTGGCGAGGCCGACGGGCCAGGTCAGCACGTGTCGTCGGACTGCGAGCCAGACGCAGGCGCCGCCCGTTAGGAATCCCAGGACCTCGGTCCATGAAGTGTCGAACAGGTCCACGGCCTTCGTTTTCGCTCCGCCGCCGACTCTAGACGTTCCAGCGCGCGGTCGTCACACGGTCCAACAGGGTCCGGTCCGCAAAGGCGCCGGTTCGGGACGCGACGAGCCAGTGGCTCCACGACAGCGAGAGAAGGTCGCCCCGGACCATCGCGAGCAGGCAGGCCGTCGTCCCCTCGGCGTACTGCTCCACGAAGGGTCCGAGATGCTCGCGCAAGCCGCTATTCGGTCGGGCCGCCATCGCTCGCTCCGAGCGTTGGATGCCGCTCTTCTCTGCCGGGTCACCCGCGGCCGAGCAGCTTCGCGACGAGGAAGTCGCGGCCCTGCTCGGCCAGCTGCTCGAGCCGGGACTGGTTGCTGTAGAGGGTCATATGGGAGGTGTCGCGGCAGAGGAAGAGGCGTTTGTCGGGGGTCGCGATCTGGTTGAAGACGTCGATCTCCTCCTCCCAGAGCGTGATGTCGTCCTGCTCGGCGACGCTCATCAAGACCGGCGTGCGCAGGATCCGCCTCAGGAAGGGCCGGACGTCGTAGCTCATCAGGAGCTCCGTCGAGGCGATCGTGTTCCAGTGTTCGTGGGTCGGGGCGACGGAATCCTTGAACTGGAGGAAGGCGCTCGTCACCTCGGGAAAGGGCCAGGTCGAGAGCTCGCGTGCCGGGTCGGGCGTCGACATCGGCATCGTCCCAAGCACGCCGGTCGAGAGGCGCTTGCGACGGTCCTCGAGGATCAGCGCTTCGAGCCGGCGGAAGGCGAGGGCGCCGTGGACGCTCTGCATCGTCCGCCAGCCGTCGACGACGGGGATGTTCGAGACGACGCACTGCACGCGCGGGTCCGTCGCGGCGACGACGAGGACGTGGCCGCCGCTGTATGAGATCCCCCAGACCCCGATGCGCGACGCGTCGAGCTCGGGACGCGTCTCGACGAAGCTGATCGCGTTCTTGTAGTCGTCGATCTGGGCCCAGGGATCGACGTGCTGGCGGGGCTCTCCCTCGCTCGTCCCGAAGCCCCGATAGTCGAAGACCAGCGCGGCGATGCCGGCCCCGGCGAAGACCCGCGCGTACTCGGGCTGGACCAGCTCCTTGACATAACACCATCCCCCCGCCATCACGACGACCGGATGCGGGCCCGGCCCGGCCGGGAGATAGAGATGGGCGCGAATCGTCGTGCCCGCGCTCTGGAACGCGACGTCGAGGGGCTGCATGGGGATCCTTTCGCGCGGATGCGGAGGGCTTCTCGAGACGGCTAGAGTGGCCGATGCCCCGTCGGTCGACAAATCGCAGACGGACGGCCAGACGAGAGGAGGATCCGATGGAGGCGCTCGAACCGACCGCGGCGCTGGCGCGCGAGGCTGCAGCCCACCTGAACGAACACGGCTATGCGATCCTCGATCGGATCGCGGATCCCGCGATCATGGATCGGCTGCAGGCGGAGGTGAAGCCCTGGGCCGACCGGGCCGAGCGTCTCCAGCTCAAGTTCTTCGGCGGGGGGCTCCGCAAGGTCGAGTCGGTCCTCACGAAGTCGCGGGCCTTCGTGACGCTGCTCGCGCATCCGGTCCTCCATGCGCTGAACGAGCGGATCCTCGGGCCCGAGTCGCTCCTCAACGGCTCCTCGGTCTTCATCCTCGAGCAGGGCGGCCGCGAGCAGACGATCCATACCGACGGTGCCATCTACGAGCCGATGCTGCCGCGCACGCCCGGTGGGCCCCACTTCCTGCTCGTCTACATGTGGGCCGTCACTGACTTCACGCAGGAGAACGGTGCGACGCGCGTGATCCCGGGCAGCCATCTCTGGCCCGCCGGGCGTCATCCGCGGCCCGACGATCCGGTCGAGTATCTCGAGATGAAGAAGGGCTCGGTCGCGGTCTGGCTCGGCTCGACCTTCCATGCGGCGAGCTCGAACCACACGCCGGCGGCGCGGATCGGCACCCAGATGGGCTTCAACTGCGGCTGGCTTCGGCCCCATGAGGCGAACCTTCTGCTGGTCCCGCCGCTCGTCGCCCGCGACATGCCGCTCGCCGTCCAGGAGGTCCTCGGCTACCGCGCCTATCGCGGGATGCTCGGCTGCATCGAGCAGCAGAGCCCCGGCGAGTGGCTCGGGATCCAGGCGAGCCTCGGCTCGAAGAGCAATCAAGTCGCCGCGACCCCCGATCCCTTCGACGTCGAAGCCTGCACGCGCGACTACTTCGCGTCCCGCGCGCTTCCCATTCCGTCCGACGTGCAGAGCGAGCTCGACCAGCTCGCGGCGACGAACGCCGCCCGCGCCGCCGCCTCCTCCGAGGACGACCGCGAGGTCCTCGAGGTCGTGGCGCGCTCGCAGTCGCGGCATCTCGTGAGCCACGTGCTCGCGGGAGAGGACGCGGCGCTCGCCGACGCCCTGCGCCAGCTGCCCATCGCGACCGCCGAGACCGCCACCCATTCGCATGCCAGGGAGACCCGATGAGCAAGACCGATGACCGTCCGTATCGAGCCGCAGTCTGCACCGTGACGCCCTATGACGACGCCGGCCGCCTCGACGAGGCGGCGGTCGTCACCCTCGTCGAAAGCATCGCGAGCCGCGGCCTCGCCCTCGCGATCGGAACCGCATCCCCGGGCGAAGGCTTCGCGATGTCGCTCGACGAGACCGCGACCTTCTACGAGCTCGTGGTCCGCACGGCCGCCGGTCGCGTCCCCGTCTGCGCCATGGGCGTCGAGCCGCGCAATGCGAACCAGCTGCGGCCGATGGTGCGCGTCGCCGAAAAGGCGAAGGTCGACGTCATGCAGCTCTACACGGTCGACCCCGGCCACTCGATGAAGCTGACCGACCGCGAGCTCGAGCGCTATTTCGCGACGCTGCTCGGCGAGATGACGATCCCCGCCGCGATCTCGACCCATGTCTACAACGGCCTCGTCCCGCTCCCGGTGCTCGCCCGGCTGCTCGACGCCTTCCCGAACATCGTGCGGATCCACTGCACGAGCGAGGTCAACTATCTCCATCAGCTCGTCCAGATCGTCGCGGACCGCTGCGAGATCCTGGTCGGCGGCCCGATGCAAGCGCTCTCGACCCTCGCCATCGGGGGGCACGGCTTCCTCTGCTCCGAGGGCAACATCGCGCCCGTCGTCTGCAGCGAGCTCCAGAGCGCGATCCGCGCCGGGGATCTCGAGGCGGCGAAGGCCGCCTATCGCCAGCTGAACGGCGTCTTCAGCCTCAACATCTGGCCGGGGGGAACCGTCCGCTTCCTGAAGACGGCGATGCGCCTGCTCGGCCTGCCCGGCTCGGCGACGCGGCCGCCCTTCGAGCCGCTCGACGAAGCGGCGACGGCGATCGCGCTCCGCGCGATGCGCGCGCTCGACCTGCCGGAGTGGCGGGGGCGGTTGGCGGAGGGTTGAGGGGCGGCGATCGCTCCGCTCATCGCCCCGATGGGGTCCCGGCGGATGCCCAACCTTCCTCGTTTCGGTGAACGTGAGATCCGGACGGATCTCGGATGGGGCGTGCTCGCCCATTGACTCAGCTGCGGCCGCCGTGACGCCTGCGGCCATGACGGCCTGGTCGTCTTCTCGTGCAAGGGCCGCAGCTTCGGTCCTTCCTGCGGCGGTCGCGGCACGGCGGATCTCGCGGCGCAGCGCGTCGACCGGATGCTGCCCGAGATCCCGATCCGGCGGTGGATACGCTCGCTGTCCGATCCGCTTCGCGACCGCCGCGCCTGGAACTCGCCCCCGGACGGCCCCCCAGCGGGCTGGTTGACCTGAATGGCATTAGGGGCGGTCGAGAAAATCCCGCTTGAAACTCCTGTCCGCCACACCCGCGAACGTTCTTGATGCTCGTGTCGCATCGACCGGTTGAGACCGCAGCCTCTTGTGCTTCCTGGCCGCCACGGAGTTGGAGGGGTGGGCGATCGACGATGAGAGGGAGCGGGGCTGCACCTCCGGGTCATCAGCGATGACGCGTGTGATCCACTCGCTGGGGCGGGAGACGAGTACGCGGTGAATCGCAGGGCAGATCACCCGATTTCGACTCGTCTCGTTTCGGTCGAATGATGTCTCGGAGGCGCAGTTCGACGTGCATCGGGTAGCGACGCGCCTGCGTCAACGCGCCGGAAACCCGCTGCTGTCGCACCTGCCCTCGGCGCGATCCGGCCACCACTCGTAGCGGAGGACCGGCGTCGTGCTCTCCTGGCCGGGGCGACCCGCGCCGACGGGCTCGCCGTACAGGTTCAGCACACGGTGCCGCCTGGGCCAACCCCCGGGCGCGCCCTGGCCCGGGTAGGGATCCGGCGCGAGCTTCGCGAGGATCGCGCAGCCCTCGGCCGCGCTGCCCGGCAAGGCGCGGTGTTCGGACGGGTACAGCTCCAGCGTCTCCAGCTGGGTGGTCGCATCCCAGGTACTCGTCGCCGGGCGCCATGTGACGAAGTAGGCCTTCATGCTCGCCTGCGCGGCGATCGCAGCGACGACCGGGACGGCGAAGACCATCGCGGCAATGTGCGCGCGCGGCATGGCTCGGCCCGGGACGCGCCACAGCGCGACGAAGACGAGCAGCCAGGCGCCGTCGACCAGGAGGTAGAGTGCCCACGGCGATGGGCGGAACGACTGGAACTGCATATCCCAGGTCATGACCGCACCGGCCGCGAGCGCGCCGAGCGCGAGCGGCATCGCGCCCGCACGCCCCTGGGCCGACCAGGCGAGCGCGCCCGCGCCCACGACGAGGCCCGGAACGTGCATCGCGCCCCAGCCGAACCAGAGAGGAACCGCATAACTGGCGAAGACGCTCTCGCCGCCCCACAACGAAGGAAAGCGCGCCCATTCGGCGATCGCGCCGGCGGTCAGGCAGCTGAGCAAGATCCAGAGCGCGATCGCGAGCGCTGAGGCGGCTCGAGGCGGCGCAGGCCGGAGCGTATTCATGGCGCGGCGGCCTCGGCGCGTCGGCAGGTTGCGAGGGAAGAACGGGGGGCCGCTTTCGCCTTCATGGGCGCCGAGGATAACGCACGGGGGACGCGTGATCCGATCGCCCTCCCGGACACGAAGCCGCGCCGGGTTGCGGAGCGGAGGGGCCCGAGTTCGAGTCTTGTCGGGCGCGCCAATTTTGCCAGTTGGATTTCGCGTCGCTGCGACTGTTCCGGAAGAGTTGGAGTCAAGCAGTGGGGCGAAGGTTCTCGCGGATGATTCGCGGGTGTCTTGCTGCAATGCGCAGCAGTGCGATCGCTGGCTCCTCGGGTCGCCGGCGGCCTTGTTCCCAGTTTCGCAGCGTGTGCACGCTGATCTCGATCGCTCGGGCGAAGTCGGTCTGCGTCAGCCCGACGAAGCGCCTCAGCGCGGCGATGTCCTCACCCGACTCCAATCGGCCTTCCATCAGCCGCTTGCGAAGTCGAGCGGGAATGGCTCGCTTCATCTGCTCTTCGGTCGGTTCGGGAATCTCCGTGCAAGACGACCCAGCCCCCGGCCCACGTGTGATACCGCGATTGGCGACCGCGACCTGCCTGGCGCGACTCTGCGTGGTGTCGCCATCGCCTCAGAAGACGATCCGGCGCTGCCTTGCCAATCCCGTCAGGCCCAGGGCGAGTAGGAGCGCCGTGCCGGGTTCCGGGATGGCCACCAGGCTGATCGTCGCGTTCTCGGCGAGGGCAAAGCTGGTTGGGATTGCGATTCCCCCCAGACCGACGTTTGTCCCAAAAGTGATCGATGTCGCGCCGGGCCCGACGACCTCGAAGGCCAGCCGGAACTGCGGATCACCGACCACGCCGCTCACGCCCAAGTCGTCCTCACCGGTTCGGGTCGATGTCACGAACGCGATCGCGTCGGCGAATACCACGTACGGATCCGACGGATCGATGAAGCGCTCGCTGGGACTCGCCGCGGCTGAATTATCGAGGCCACCGAAGCAGCCATGGATCGGGAGGCAGAACGCCAGGAGCTTCTGGGCGACCGTTCCCGAATGGAATCGGACGACGGACGGGTCGTAGCCGAAGGCGCTGGCGGCGATTCCGAAAATGGACCAACCGCCCTCGTTACGGAACGTGATGTCGACCTCGACCACGTCGCCCACGGCGAGTTCGTCGAGCGCCTGGCCGCTCGAGGACGTCACCCCGGAAACGCTGAATCGAGCGGCATTGGCGGCCTGTGTCCCCAATCCTGCCGACACCGCGGACACCAGACTGAGCAGGCCGAGTCGGACGAGCGCGGAACGGAATCGAAAGGAACGGGTCACGACATTCTCCCTCTTCGAAACGGAACATCGAACGGGAACGAGGCGAACAAGCGTTTCAAGAGGCGTTTTCCGGACCAACGGTAACGCAACATGATTTAGCTGGTCCGCCGGAGGCCCATCCGGGGACGAATCAAGGTGGCCGGCCCTGCGAAAATGACTCCAGTCTCTGAGTTGGCCTCGGGAAGCCGAGGCGATCGGAGACGAGATGAAGGCAAAGCGATTCACGGAAGAGCAGATCATCGGGATCCTTAACGAAGCCGAGCAGACGGGGAACATCCGCGAGGTCTGCAAACGGAACAACATCACGGAGACGACCTTCTACCGCTGGCGCACGAAGTTCGGCGGCATGGAGGTCTCGGATGCCCCGGACGGGCCTCGCGGCGGGCCGGTTGACCTATATGATCTTGACGGCGGTGCGAAAAAGGCCTCTTATGCTTCCTATCCGCTGACACCGGTGAGCTTCGTGGCGATATACTCGAAGCCATGAAGTCGCATGCGCTCTTGCTATTCGTCGCGGCGTTCGTCACCTCGGCCCAGACGACCAGCGCCGCCTCCTTCACGCCCATCGGTCGCGTCGGCGTCCGAAGCAGCGCCTTCGGCGTATCGGCCGACGGTTCGACGGTCGCCGGCTCCTTCGCCGACAGCAGGGGCCGGTCCGTGGGTTCATTCGTCTGGAGCTCCGCAAACGGATTGCAGGACCTCGGCATCCTTCCGGGCGGAACTTCGCAGCAGTTCGCCCTGGGCATCTCCCCGGATGGCGCGACCGTGGTCGGCTCGAACGCCACTGCGACCGGCTCCGAGGCATTCGCCTGGGACGCAGAGGCGGGGACCCGGGGACTCGGAATGCTTCCGGGCAGCCTGAATAGCACTGCCCGTGCCGTCTCGAACGATGGATCCGTCATCGTGGGCGAGGACGGCGGGCAGGATCCCCTGGACCCGACGTCGCTGCGGGCCGTGATCTGGGAGGCGGGTCGGGGCGTCCGCGCGCTCGGGGATCTGCCCGGGGTGGAACCGATCTGGAGCTCGGCTACCGACGTTTCGGCCGATGGGACGGTCGTCGTGGGCTGGGGCACGAGCGGCGAACCGGGAACTCTGACGATCGAGCGCGAGGCATTCATCTGGGATGTGAGCAATGGCATGCGTGGACTGGGCGGGCTGCCTGGTCAGCCAGCGATTTCCCGGGCGACCGCGATCTCCCGGGACGGCGCGACCGTCGTGGGTTACGCAAGAGTCGAAGGCCTCTCGGGCCCGGACTACGACGAACCCTTCGTGTGGGATGCAGCGCGCGGCATGCGCAGTCTCGGCGCATTCGCAGGCGCTCGAGTCAGCGTTCCGCTGGACGTGTCGGATGGCGGATCGACCGTCGTGGGCTACATGCCATTCCCTTTCGCCGGCACCGACCTGGCATTGATCTGGGCCGAGGAAAGTGGACCTCAGCGCGTGGACTTCCTGCTGCAGTCGCTGGGGATCGATCTCGCGGGTTGGCGCCTCGAGCGGGCCAATGGAATCTCTGCAGACGGAACGACCATCGTCGGAACCGGAATCGATCCGAGCGGCCAACGCCAGGCCTGGATCGCCGTGATTCCGGAGCCGACGAGCGCGCTCCTGCTCGGAGCCGGTCTCATGGGGCTGGCCCTGGCTGGACGCCCTCGACCTTCGAATCCCGATTGATCCAGCGCTCAGGCATCTCGACCGCTCTCTTCGTCCGTCGACGGATGGCCACCCGCGAGAGATTTCTGCCACCAGCCGCGCTCGTGCGTCGAGAAGAGCATCGGGATGCCGCAGGTCGACGCCGGCTTCGTGTGCACCATCTGACCGTAGTCGTACTCGATGGTTTCCCGCGTCCGGAACTCCACGCCCGCCGAACGCCCTTGCTGGATGTGCGCGCGAACGTCGTCGACGTCGACACCGAATAGCCCCCCGGACGGGCCTCGCGGCGGGCCGGTTGACTGAAATGATCTCAGCGGCGGTGCGATGGCAGCCGATTCCCGGCGCGTTGAACCTGTCCAGAGCGTCGGCGGGCGGCACGGAGCCTCGTCCGGCCAGGGCATCGGACCGGACTCGCGAGAAGGAATGGATCCCCGACGTGGATTCGAACCACGATTAACAGAGTCAGAATCTGTTGTCCTGCCGTTAGACGATCGGGGATCAGGACCGAGGCCGGTTTGTACCGGACTGCGCCGCGCTCCTCAAGGTCGGGGCCCGCAGCGCCTCGGTGCACGGATCCTGCCGATCGGATCCGGCCCCCCGAAGCCTGAGGGTCGACTGAGGCGCGTGCGGGCTCGCGCCGGGATCCATATATAGTCAGAGTCCCCTTGGGGCCCAGGAACGGGCGAGCCGCCGAGGCCGGGCGAACGGCCGGCCCGGGTCGTTCCCGCCGCCCGATGGGCGATCCCGAGCCGGAGTCGCGCCCGGGGCCTGTGTCCCGCCGGCCACTTCCTTAGAATCGGCCTCCTCGCGGACCCGACCCGTCGCCCCGGCCTCCGAGCGCGCCCGGCCGGCCCCGAGCAGCCCATCCGAACCTCTCCGCTCCTCCGCCCACTCGAAAGGATCCCTGCGATGTCCGAGACCCCGAGCAAGCCCGCCGTCATCGTCGAGAAGGAAGGACACGTCCTGATCGTGACCCTGAACCGCCCGGAGAAGAAGAACTGCGTCAACTCCGAGGTCATGTGCCGGCTCTACGATGCGTGGGTCGAGCTCGACCGCGATCCCGAGCTGCGCGTCGCGATCCTGACCGGCAACGGGGACACCTTCTGCGCCGGCATGGATCTCTCCGAGATCCCGAAGCTGCGGACCGGCAAGCCCGAGAACGACTGGATGGCGCGGGTCATGAAGGACTCGAACATCACGCTCGCCTGCTGGCTCAAGACCTATCGCCCGACCAAGCCCGTCATCCTCGCCGCCGAAGGCTTCGCCCGCGCGGGCGGCACGGAGATCCTCCAGGGCACCGACATCCGCGTCGCCGGCGAGAGCGCGATGTTCGGGGTCACCGAAGTCCAGCGCGGCCTCTTCCCGATGGCGGGCTCGGCCGTCCGCCTGCGCCGCCAGATCCCGTACGCGATCGCCGCCGAGATGCTGCTCGCCGGCGAGGATCTCCCGGCGCGGCGCGCCTACGATCTCGGCCTGATCAATCACGTCGTGCCCGATGGCCAGGCGCTCGCGAAGGCGAAGCAGATCGCGGAGCGCATCGCGAGCAACGGCCCGCTCGCCGTCGCCGGCATCCTCGCGACGCTGCGCCAGACCGAGGCGATGCCCGAGGAAGAGGCCTTCAAGATCGAGATGCAGCACGGCATGAAGGTCATGTCTTCGAAGGACGCCGTCGAAGGGCCGCGCGCCTTCATGGAGAAGCGGCCGCCGATCTTCAAGGGCGAATAGCAGCCCGGGCGAATAGCAGATCGGACGAAGGGCGGTCCGGGCGAATGGCGGCGAGCCGGTGCGCCCGGCGCCCGGAGCGCGATCCGCTCAGAGATCCGTGCGCCGGCTGTCCGAGCACTCGAGCGGGAAGTCGGGGCCGAACGCGGTCGCCGGGGTCTGGTAGCCGATCGGGGCGAGACCTTCGGCGACCCGCCGCGCGGCTTCGATTGCCGCGACCTGCGTCATCGCATAGCCGCTCGGCGTCTCGAGCATCGCCGCCGCGCGCTGGCCGCCCGCGCTCTCGGCCTCGGCGAGGACGCCCGCGCGGGTCGACTCGCGCGCCGCCTCGTCCGGGCCCTCGGGCAGCGCGTCGATGCGCGCCGAGAGAAAACGCTGCACGGCCTCGAGCCGCAGCAGCGGCGCCGCGAAGCGGCTCGCCTTCAAGAGCAGCGGGATCCGGCCCGACACGACGACATAGGTCTCGATGTCCGGGATGCCCGTCGAGTGGAACGCGCTCGCGAGATCCGCGAGCGGAAGCGCCACGGCGCGCAGCGGGCCCGCGCCGATGTCGAAATGCCGCTCGAGGCTGCCCATCGCGCGCCGGACGAGCACGCCCTGATGGCGGACGCGCAGGCCGTCGGCGACGGCTTCGAGCATCGTCCGCGTCGTGCCGCGCGAGGCGCCGCCGCCGAGGCCGGCGAGGGCGATGCGCAGGACGACGGGCTCCGCGACGCGCGCGGCGACGTAGGCCGCGAGGCAATCGCTCGGGACGACGTCGAAGCCGACGCCGGGCAGCAGCGTGATCCCCGCGCGCCGGGCTTCATCGTCGCGGCGGGCGAGGGCCTCGAAGACGTCGATCTCGCCGGTGACGTCGAGATAATGCGTGCGCGTCGCGAGGCAGGCGTCGACCATCGGCCGCGAGGTCTTCGAGAAGGGGCCGGCGATGTGGAGGACGGCGGCGACGTCTTCGAGGGCGGCGGCGAGGCGTGCCGCATCGCCCAGGGAGACGGCGCGCGTCTCGAAGCCGTGGGCCTCGCCGATAGGCACGAGCTTCTTCGCATCGCGGCCGGCGAGCACGACGTCGAGGCCGCGGCGCGCGGCTTCGCGGGCGACGAGCTTGCCGGTGTAGCCCGTCGCGCCGTAGATCAGGATCCGGCCGCTTGCCATCTCGGATCTCCGAAGTGTGAAGCGCGAAGAGCCAGGCGCGAAGAACGAAGAACGATGGTCGGTGCGGTCGGCAAAGGCAAGACCGCCCCGCGCCAATCGCCCGGCTTCAATTCCCCGTGAACTCGGGCCGCCGCTTCTCGAGGAAGGCCGCGATGCCCTCCTGGCCGTCCTTCGTCCGGGCGCAGTCGGCGATGCCGCGGGTCTCGTGCTCCATCTGGCTCTCGAGTGAGTCGTAGGCGCTGTTCAGCAGCAGCTTCTTGACGACCCCGAATGCGTTCGTCGGCCCCGCCGCGAGCTGGCCCGCGAGCTTCTCCGCCGCCGGCATCAGCTCGTCGAGGGGCACGACTTGGTTGACGAGTCCCCATTCGAGGGCGAGCTCGGAATTGAGGACGCGGTTCGTCAGCATCAGCTCGAAGGTCCGCCGCTGCCCGATGATGCGCGGCAGGAAATAGGACGAGCTGCCGTCGGGCGATAGACCCGCGCCGGTGTAGGCCATCGTGAACTTCGCCGACTCCGACGCGATCGCGAGATCCGTCGCGCAGACCATCGAGAAGCCGGCCCCCGCCGCCGTCCCGTTGACCGCCGCAATCACCGGCGTCCGCATGCGCGCGAGCCGCGAGATCGCGAGATGCAGGTTGCCAGCGAGCTCCTTGATGTAGGCCGGCGCGCGAGCGCCCGCCGCCTTCATGCCCGCGAGATCCCCGCCCGCGCAGAACATCTTCCCCTCGCCGGTCAGGATCAGCGCGCGGATGCCCGGATCCTCGTCGACCTCGATCGCCGCATGCAGCAGGTCGCGCGACATCGTGAGATCGAGGGCGTTCGCGTGGCTCGCCCGCGCGAGGGTCAGCGTCGCGATCGCGCCGTTTCGCTCGAGGCGCAGGGTCGAGTAGGGAGCGGGCTTCGACATCGGGGGTCCTTTCTTCGGGGCAGCCGGTCGGGGCAGTCGGTCTCTTGGACGGTCGGGGCGAACGGTCGGGCGATGGGACGGAGCGGATCTCGCTTCCGCCCGATCGGCCGGGGTCGGGCCCGGGGCCGGTCGGGCGGAACTCGGACGATGCCGCGTTCCGGGGGCGATGACACGCCTCGGCTCGCACCGCGCGCCCATCCGACCGGAATTCTTCGGGAATTCAGCGCCGGGGGCGCGTCCGGCCCGCGCACGGGGGGCGGCGGGGGCGGCTCGTTTCGGTACTCTCCCGCGCTCCGGAGAGGTGGCCGAGAGGCCGAAGGCGCGCCCCTGCTAAGGGCGTATAGGGAAACCTATCGAGGGTTCGAATCCCTCCCTCTCCGCCATCTAGGCTGCGGCTCCGGAGACTTTGCGCTCGGGGTGCGATCCATCCAGAAAATACGCGCGATTCCGCGGGGTTTTGGGCGAGGAACTCAGCGTATCCCAAGCGGAGACGCGTTCGGGGCGCGCTCCGAGGCGCCGCGAAGCGGGTCGTTCTCCAATGAAGGGCCGGGCACTTCGGATTGGCGAGTTAGATGCCTATTCGAGGGGGTGCTCGCGCCTTGGTCTCGCTACCCCGGGCGCGAACGTCCCGCGAATCGGTAGACGTTGCCAGCCCTCCTTGTGGACTGGGGATGTCATCGAGCCAAGCGAGCTTCTCCAGTGTCCACGCTGACCGGGGGGGGCATTGCGGCAGGCGAACTCCGTTCAAGCAACCGTGCGACCTGATCATCGCGAGCGCCGCGATATCCGCTATTACGGGACCGGCAGGGAGATTTTAGGACTGAAACTGAACTTGCGGAGACCCCAGGAGGAGTTGAGCGTCTGGGTGCGACGCGCGTGGTAGAACGTCGATCAGATCCTGATGGGCTACGGTACTTTTTACTAATTAGTTGTACGGCCCGCCGACCTCCGCGTGTTAATCGGACAGAAGGCGCAACGCTGTTGGCGCCTCGACTCGATCGAGCTCCGAAGGCGAAGACGCAAACCAGCCGGCCGAATTTCGATCCGGTTCGATCGGCCTGCGAGATTGGCATTGCTGCGACGACGGCCGAATCTCCTCGCAGCTGACGCGTCGGCCGAAGAGACGGCTCTTTCTCCAGCCGCGTCAGGACGTCCCCGCCAACAGCTGCGGGAGGTCTTGGCGCTCAGAGACCCGATTCTCCGATCGGATGAGCTTGACCGAACGCCTCGCATCTCCGGATTTGCGTCGCCGTGCTGATGCGGGCCGTACAAATCAATGCAGACGGACGATTCGCGGTCGAGGCCGTCGCATGCTGCGCCGACCTCGACGCTGCGGGCTTCGCGCTCAGCTTAGGCCGGCTCGTTCGGCTTTGCAGCGATCGCTGTACTCTTGCTAAACCTAGCGCGAAGCGCCGATGATCGGCGATTCGTTATGCAACACCTGCGTGAGAAATTGCATGAGCGATCCCACAAAGAAGCTAAAGGCAAAGTTCGCGCCCAACCATAGATACGCGAATTTTGGTCCCGCTATCAGTTCGATACGGATATGCGGGTTCCGCGGGATCGCTGACATGCGTATCGAGTTTGAGTTCCCCGTAACGGCATTCTCCGGGCTGAATGGCGCCGGGAAAAGCACCGTTGGACAGCTCGCAATATGCGCCTATCGAAAACCTTCTACCGGCGCCCACTACAGACGTTACTACGTCAAGGATTTCTTTCCCGTTTCAGTAGCGGATCCAAGCCCGTTTGAGCCCAACGCTCGGGTGGAATATTCCTACGAGACTAATCAACCTAATGCGCAGCAAACCGTAACAGTTGCGCGTGCCCTGAAGGAGTGGTCCGGCTATAAGCGACAGCCTGAGGGTTACGCATTCTACGTGGGATTCACGCTCTATATCCCCAAAGTCGAGCGCAGAGACCTGAGCATTTATCGCGGATCCTCGATTGACCTTCGGGCTACTCGGGCGATTCCAACGGAGGTACGCGCCAAAGTTGGATCGATTCTGAACCAACCTTATGATGATTTAGTATTCCAGGGGATCGGACATAAGAATCGCGAAGTTGAACTCGGCCTTGCCACCCGATACGGGTCCAAGTATTCAGAAAACAACATGGGGTTCGGTGAGGGCCGCGTCCTCTATATGGTGGACCTGATGGAGACGGTCCCCGAGCAAAGCTTATTTGTATTGGAAGAGCCTGAGACCTCGCTCCATGAGGACGCCCAGTTTCAACTAACTCGATATCTTCTCGACGTGTGCGACAGACGGCACCATCAGATGATTCTTTCGACCCATTCGAGCGTGATTCTGGAGGCGCTTCCGCCCGAGGCGCGAAAATTGCTATTGAGAGACTCATCCGGTGTGATCGAGTTTCCGCGAATCTCGGCCACGCGAGCACGATCGATCCTTTCGAAGGGCCAAAAGCGAGGACTAACCGTTTGCGTCGAAGATGCGTTCGCGAAACTGGTTCTGACGGAAATCCTCCGGAGAGCAGATCCCGCGCTTCTAAAGGCCGTCGCAATTGAGCCAATTGGAGATAAGGCCGCAGTGCTGAACGGCATCCGACTACTCGACCACCTCTCAATAAATGCCATAGGTGTTCGTGACGGCGATTCCGGTGCGGATGCAGCGAAGAAGATTTTCAAGTTGCCTGGCACCAAGTCCCCTGAACTCGAAGTATTTGAAACGGAGAAAGTGCAGAAGCATCTCGTCGAGACATATGGCGTAAGCGTCGAAGACTTCTTATCAATTCATCCCGATTTTGACCCGCACACTCTCCCAGCAGCGCTAGCAAAAGAGATTAATCTCCTACAGGACGCGCTAAGTACGGATGCTGTCCGAGTGTATGTAGGTAATTTGGATCCGTCCGAGTACTCTGATTTAGTTGCCGCCATAAAAGGCGCTGCATAACCAGCGCCTACTCTCTGCGGGCTACTTCGTTTCAGGGGAGAGTTTGCAATAAGAGCAAATGAACCAGGCGAGTCCAAAGCTGAGGACGTCTCAGCTACGCCGTCTAGGCCGGTCTTTGACCGGAAGGCGGCTTGTACGGCTTCGTTCCGGCCGGTGTATTCTCGACAAAACTTTTGTCGTCGACTCGCAGCTCATCTGCGGTCCGTTAGCCGGAGTGGATCGAGGACTTCGTGGGCGTGCTACTAGGCTTTGATCCAGGTGGTGCAGGCACCTTCGGCTGGTGCGTTGCGCGCGACTCCGTGTGGTTGCCTCTTGAGGTTCTCGCCTCCGGAGTGACGAGCCATGCGAAATCGGCGGTCGCGGCAGCTATCTCGGTTGTGCCGTCCGGCCAGGAAGTGCTTGCGGCAGGTATCGACGCCCCGTTGGTTTGGGCGAGGAGTGGACCCCGCAATTGCGACCTCACTGTTCGGCAGGCGATTCGCCAAGCAGGTGCGAAGCATTCTGCTGGAACCGTTCAGGACGTAAACTCGCTCCGCGGTGCCTGTCTGGTGCAGGGCATTCTCGCAGGCCTCGAGCTTCGTGAGGCATTCCCTTCGCTTCCCCTTACGGAGGCTCATCCGAAGGCGCTTCGTTGGCTGTGTTCGGAGTCCGCGAAGATCGTTGCCTCAACCGACCACGAACGAGACGCAATCCTAGGCGCGTTTGCTGCCTGGGCCCTCGTTCATAGTCCTTCCGGCTGGTGTGATCTCTACTTGAATGAAGTTCCCTACTTTACGCCTCTGCCGCGGCCGCTGGCATACCTCATGCCGCTGACCGGTCGGGGACATGGTTAACAGAAATTCGGGGACATGGCTGAGAAATTGCCGTGCCCGGCAAACGATCATTGACGCAGATCAATCGTAACCCAAGACTTCCATCTGCTCGGACCACGCGAGCGGCAAGTCGATCCGCGTCAACAGCGCTGCGGTGGTGAGCTCAATCGGCTGAGTACCCGCGAAGACTCTCGAGACGATCTCGGGCGCTAGAAACGCGAGCGGGATCAGCGTCCCGATGTACGGTGCACTGACTCCTTCCGCCTCTGCAATTGCCTCTAGGGATTGACCGCTCGCGAGGGCTTCAAACCATCTCCGCGCCCGAATCAGCGCCTTGATGAGCGCCGGGTCCACACGGGCATCGGGCGATCCCGCCTCCCCGTCGTCGAGAACGAGTCGCGTCTCGACCCCACGTCGCCGGATCCGTGCCGGGAGGGTGTGTCGTATGATGATTGCTTCTTCGTCGAGGAAGCTCGACAGGTCGACGTTCATCGTGAGGCTCTCTGCGCCGAGATCCACCCGCGCCACCAATCCAAGAGGCCTCCCAGTCCAGTCGCGAACCCGGTCGAGCAAAACTGAGATCCGCGCCTCGTGGACCCCCGACTCCCGGGCTAGTCGAGCCAGCTCGGCCGGATTCGCGAAGAGGGCGACGACCCGCTTGGCCACGAACTGCTCGATCTCCCGAGCAGGCAGTCGCCAACGGGAGGATCGATTGTTCGATGCGCACGGGGAGCCTCCGGTGATCGATTCTCGAGAGACGTAGTACCGATAGCGGCGACCGCTCTTGACCGCGTGGCTCGGGGTCAGGCCGATGCCCGCTTCATCGAAGAGAATTCCGCGGAGCGGGTTGCTGTGGGCATGGTTCCGAGCGGGGCGGCTCGGCGTTTGCTCGGCGAGCTGCTTCTGGACCGCTTCCCAGGTCTCCAGGTCGACGATGGCGGCATGCTGACCTTCGAAGGATTGGCCTTTGTGAGCGATCCGGCCGGCGTAGATCGGGTTGTTGAGGAGCTTATAGAGGTGGCCTCGGCTGAACGGGATGCCTCCTCCCTTCCACCGACTGTCTCCGGGCCGCACCTTGCTTCGAAGGCCCATTCGATCGGCCTCTTCCTTGACCCGCCGGACAGAGCCCAGCTCAAGGTAGAGGCGGAAGAGGGCTTGGACCGTCTTGGCCTCGGACTCGACGATCGTGAGGGTTCGCCCGTTGGGCTCGTAACCGAGCGGGACGTTCCCGCCCATCCAAAGGCCCTTCCGCTTCGAGGCGGCAATCTTGTCCCGAATCCGCTCGCCCGTGACCTCTCGCTCGAACTGGGCGAAGGAGAGAAGCATGTTCAAGGTGAGCCGCCCCATCGAGGTCGTCGTATTGAACTGCTGGGTCACGGACACGAAGGAGACTTCGTGCTCGTCGAGAATCTCGACGATCTTGGCGAAGTCTGCGAGCGACCGAGTGAGCCGGTCGACCTTGTAGACGACGACCGTATCGATCTTCCCGGCCTCGATGTCGGTCAGGAGTTGACGGAGGGCAGGGCGATCGAGGGTCCCCCCCGAATATCCGCCGTCGTCGTATCGCGATCGGATGGGCTGCCATCCCTCGCCCACCTGGCTCCGGATATAGGCTTCGCAGGCCTCCCGCTGCGCATCGAGTGAGTTGAAATCCTGTTCGAGCCCCTCCTCGGAAGACTTGCGGGTGTAGGTCGCGCAGCGGCGGCGCTGGGGGTGGACCGTGCTCATGCGGACGCACCCTTGACCAGTCCGAAGAAGCGTGGTCCCGACCAACGGGTCCCGGTGATCTCGCGTGCCACGGCCGAGAGGGAAGGCCAGGTCTGGTCCCGATACCGGACACCCCGCTCGAGGACGATCACCTCGTGGACTTTGCCGTTCCACTCGCGCAGGAGACGGGTGCCCGGCTTGATCTTGGGGACGGGCGAGGCGACGGGTCGGCCGGCGGCGAGATCTCGTTCGGCGCGGGCGAGTCGGCGGAAGGTCAGGGCATCTAGACCGCCAAAGGCTTGCTCCTGCATCCGGTAAGCGAGGGCTCGGGTCAGGATGCGGCGGCTGATCTGGGTGGGGCAGGGCGTCTCGTAGAGCTCGACCCAGCGCTTCTGCAGCTCGGTGCGAGGGAGTTTGGGGAGGGATTTCAGGTCCGATTCGAGCCGATCCTCTGCGCGCCTGCGGGATTTGGTCATTCGGGTCCTCGGCGATCGCTGCATCGATGCACGATCGACTCGGCTTCCGAGGCCCCGATCAAGCTGATCACGCGCGACCTTCGCCGCGACCGGGCGCCCACTAGGCCTCGAGCTGTCTCCGCATACACGCTCATGACGAGCAGGGAGTCAACGGATCTCCGCCGCCCAAAAGGCCTTTCTCTGCGCCATTCGCCTCGGATTCGCGCCTGAGATGAGAAGATCGCCATCTCTGCTGCCGAATCAGCAGCCCGCGTACACCACTCTATTGTGATAGTTTGAGCTGTTGGTTGGGGAACACTCCCGCATACTTCGCGCCGATGATAATGGGAACCCAGTGTGCATGGATTCAGACACGCCCTCCGGATCGACGATAGGGATCCGCGCTGAGATCGCTCCGCGCATCACATTTGCAACGCATCAATGCGACGTTCCGGTCCTCATCGATCTCGCGATCGTGAACCCGTCCGACGACGAGATCGAAAACGTCACGCTGCACTTGTCGTGCGAGCCTCGGGTTCTCTCGGAGCGAATGTGGACCATTGATCGAATCGCCCCGAATGGAGAAATTCGACCGCGAGATCGTCGGGTCACGATCATTGGCGGATTTCTGAGATGTAGTAGTCGCGATCTGATCTGACAGTTACCCCGGTTGGGCACCGTCTGTCGGATCGAGTCTAAGCGGCGACTTCGCCGATCGACTTCTCCGCCCAGATCTTCATGCCATCCTCGAACGTCGCCATCTCCGTCCTTCCGCAGCACATCTTGCCCTGGTGCGTCCGCTCCTCGTTATAGCGAACGATCCAGGCATCGAGATCCT
>CAUJGH010000232.1 GCA_963169575.1 Myxococcota bacterium
GCCCCGCCGCCAGGACCCGGTCGCCTCGCCGGATGTCCTCGCCGATCGCACCGACGTTCTTGCGCGGCGCGACCGCCTCGCCGACGAGCACGTATCCGTCGCGCTCCTCGCAGATCTCGGCCTTCGCGACGGCATCCGCACCGCTCGGGATCGGAGCGCCGGTCATGATGCGGACGGCCTGCCCGGGCGTGAGCTCGCCCGCGTGCGGCCGCCCGGGCAGCGAGGTGCCGACGATGTGCAGCCGGATCGGCTCGTAGCTCGAAGCGCCGAAGGACTCGGCGCCGCGGATCGCATAACCGTCCATCGCCGACCGCGCGAAGCCCGGGACGTCGACGGCAGCCGAAACGTCGCTCGCGAGAACGCAGCCGAACGCATCGAGCAGCGCAGTCGACTCGGCGCCGAGCGGCCGGGTCTCGCGCTCGAGGAACGCGAGGACATCCTCGACGTCCGCGCGCTCCGCGAACCCGCGCATCCGAACGTCGCGCATGTCCCGCTTCTCGAGCCGGCCGCTTGGGATCAGCCCGAGGCCTTCATTGCGAAGAGCTCGTCCCGGACCGGGAAGCGCACCTTCGACTGGTTGATGATCTCGAGCGGCACGTCGAACTTGAACACGTTGTTCGGACCGATGCCCTCTTCCACGAGACACTTCGCGACCCCGTTGTCCTCGTCGCGCCAGCCCGCCTTCGCGTTGAAGGCCCACTCGTCCGAGAGACATTCCCAGCCCTGATCCGCGATCTCCTGGCGCGAGATCGAGATGCCGTAGAGAAGCCCGTAGAACTCGCGGATGTCGTCGAGCGAGGGCTGCAGGAACTGACAGAAGCCCGACGAGTCGCAGACCATGTTGACGAGCTGCGCCTCCTGCGAGGCCTGCGCGAACTGCTCCGGCGGCATGCCCGGGTTGATGATGAGGCCGGCCGTATGGTCGGCGCCCATCGGACCCGCGGCGTAGGTCACGCCGGTCGCCTTCAGCGGCCGCGGATCCCAGGCGGGGATCGCCTGGCCGCGGGCGTGGGGCACTCGGGCGTGCCCCCGGCGCTTGCCCGTCTCGACGACGCCGTGGCCGATCATGCAGCCGGTCTCGCCGCCCCGCGTGATCTCCTCGAGCACGCGCGCTGCGGCCGCCGAATCGCCCCATTCCATGCCGCCCGAGTCCATCAGCACGCCGAGCGCCGCGCCGGTCTCGATCGTGTCGAGGCCGAGCTCGTCGCAGAGGCGATCGAGGTTCGCGACCTCGTCGATCGTCTTGATCGCGCAGTTCGCGCCGAGCAGCGTGATCGTCTCGAACTCGAGGGCGGAGGTCTTGTAGTTGCCGTCGGCGTCGTGGACGATGTTCGAGCACTTCACGATGCAGCCCGTCATGCAGTTGTGCATGCCGCCACCACGCTTGTCGAAGTTCTCGACGATGCGGGCCCCATCGAGCGTCTGGACATCGGGCGACTGCCCCTCCGTCCGGTTCTTGTAGACGAACGTGTTCAGCATGTTCGCGACGGGGACGACGCCCGAGGTCCCGTGCTTGAAGATCTGCGGGCCCTCGAGATAGGCCTGCGTGTAGCGCTTGGTCAGGGCGTTGAAGTCCTTGCCCCCGAGCGGCTGGCGCGTCCTCGCCTTGCCGGGATCGACGAGCACCCATTTGAGGCCCTTCGATCCCATCACCGCGCCGAGACCGCCGCGCGCCGCATGCCGGGCGGGGCGGCGCTCGCGGTCGGAATCCGTACAACCGACCGACGCACCCTTGAGTTTCAGCTCGCCGGCCGGCCCGATCGTGATCGCGCTCGCGCTCTTCGGCTCGTTCGCGAGCAGCTTCTCGCAGGAGGCGTAGTTCATCAGGCCCTTGTAGTCGTCGGCGGGAACGACCGTCGCGCCCGACGCATCGACGCGCAGACCGAAGCGGCGCCCCGCGTCGGCGGGCTGGCCCTTCACGACGACCGCGCGGATGCCGAGCTTCATGAGATCCTGGCCGGGATTGCCGCCGGCGTTCGCTTCCTTGATGCCGTTGGTCAGCGGGCTCTTCGCGCCGATCGAGATGCGACCGGAGGTCGGTGCCGTCGTCCCCGACATGACGCCAGGAGCCATCACGAGCACGTTTTCCGGGCCGAGCGGATCACAGGTCGGGTCGCACTCCGCCGTCAGGATCTTCGCCGAGAGCCCGCGACCGCCGAGCAGCTTCCACTTCTCGGGGAAGGGCGCGAAGCGGGCGGTCTGGTTCGTCATGTCGACGTAGAGAAGGCGGTCGTCTTCGAATCCCGGCATGGGTCTTCCTCGTCCCCGTTTTGCGACGGGCGGCGAAGGGCATCGATCCCCGGGAATCCCCCCGGGTCGATCCACTTCTTATAAGGCCACGGATCAGGCTACTGATCGAGCACTCAAATCATTGCGGACGCGGCGATGCCGACGCGACCACCGAGCGAGGGTGGTGCAGAGCCCAGTGCGACGCAAGCACCGGAGATCAGCCGCCTGCGATCGCGGAGAGGACCTCGATCTCGTCGCGCTCGGCGACGGGCCGGGCGAGATCCTCCGGCGTGCGGCCCAGCAGCTCCCCGTTCAGGAAGAGCTTCACGAAGCGGTGGACATGGCCGGTCGCGGCATCGACGACGAGCGGACCGAAGCCGGGATGCAGCGCCTCGACGGCCGCGAGGCAGGCGCCGATCGTGGCGCCTGCGATCTCGACGCGATCGAGCCCGCCGGTCGGGCCGCGGTAGGGGGCGGGGATGAGGACGATGGCCATGGCGCGCTCCGAATGAATGCCGGCCTGGGCATGCTGCCTGCGAAGCCTAGCCCGTGCGACGACGGTCGGCGCCAAACCGCGCCGACCGCGAAGCGAACGCGAGCGCAACCCGCCGCACCACCCGCTCGAGCCACGGCAGCCGCCGCGTCTCGATCCGCACGCCGTCGCGATACACCTCGATCCGATCCCCCGCGACCCGCTGCTCGATCCCGTCCGCGAGCAGCACGCGGAAGGGCCGATCGGGATCCATCGGATCGCCGGTATCGCTGATGCGCACGGGCATCGAACCGCGATGACGCTCCGCGATCGCCTGCAGGGCGGGCGAGCCGTCGAAGGCGCCGGGCCGGGCTTCGCGGATCGCGAGGCGCAGGCCGATGCCCGTCGTCTCGAGATCGACGATGCCGCCGGTGCGATCCGGTCGCTCGTCGTCTTCGAGCCCGCCCTGCAGCCAGAGGCAGCGATAGGCGCGGCAGATCGGCGGCCGCGTCGCGTGGATCGAACAGCCCTGCGCGCCGCGCTGATGAAGACAGTCGCGGCCCGCCGGCTTCGCGAGCTCGTCGACGCGCAGGATCGTGCAGCAGAGCGAGCAGGCGCCGCAGCTTCGCGACGCCGCCCGGCGATCGCGTTCCGGATCTCTTCCGAGCTCGGCCATCACCGCTCCTGAAGCGCGTCTCGGGGCAGCCCTCGCGCGCCACGCGCGCCGAACACCGGCTTCGCGAGCGGGACGCGCGCGGGTCCTTCGCGGGCGGCGTGCTCAGGCCTCGAGGGAGCTCGCGCCACCGGTCGACCACATCGACGCCGTCACCTTCAGGCTCGGGCGATCCCGGCGCTTCTCGATCTGCTCGAAGATGCGCTGGTAGCCGGTGTGCAGGATCAGCCAGCGGCCGTCGCGCCGGACGTAGCGATCCTCGTAGAACGCGGCGCCGGAGATCACGATGTCGTAGTCGGTGTCGAGGACGTAGTCCTCGAGCTTCCAGCGACCTTCGGCGGTGTCGGGGCCGGTCAGCGTGATCTCGGGCTGGTGGACGCTATGCGTCGAGTGGAACCCGGGCTTGTCCATGCCCTTGCGCAGCCAGGCGACGATCGCGTCGCGGCCTTCGTGGGTGTAGTGGCCGGCGCTGTAGGAGCAGGTCGCCTCGGGGACGAAGAGCGTCTTCATCTCGTCCCAGCCCTTCGTGTCGACGCAGCGCATGTAGGCGTATTTGAGGCGCTTGATCGCCTCGAGATCGAGCAGTTGCCGGAGGGTCGTCTGCTGCGCGGCTTCTTCCTGGGCAGTCATGGAGTCTCCTGTGCCGGCGTGGCGGCGCTCTTGCTGGCTTCGCGGCGCTATCGACGGCGCGCGGCTGCGAGGCGCCGGGGCGTGCGGTCTAGATGTCGGCGCCCGAAGGGCCGCCGGAGCCGAAGAAGACGAGCAGCGAGAGGTCTTCTTCGATGTCGACGAATTCGTGGTCGGTGTCGGCGGGGACGTAGAGGATCGAGCCGGGGCTGATCGCGGTCGACTGGCCCGCGATGATCATGCGCGCGCGGCCCTTGATCACGAAGTAGATCTCGTCCTCGTCGTGGGCGCTCTGGGTATCCCGGGCCTGGGTTCCGAGGCGATAGACGCCGCAGGAGAGCTGGGGCACGCGCAGGAACTCGAGGTAGGGCTTGCCGCGCTGCTCGCTCTTCGCGATCAGCTCGGCGAGGTCGAAATTCTTCCAGCTCGCATCGGCCATGGGCGCGCCTCCGATGCGCGCACGCTAGCACGGCCGATCAGCGCGGGACGGACGGCCGCGACGAAGCCGAGCGTGCGGACGCGACGCGTCGCGACGTGATGCGGGCGCAGCCGCGGCCCGCCCGCCGGCTTCCCGGTCGGACCCGGATCGATGCGCTCCGCCCCTGTCGGCGGGCGCTTCGGAGCGGCATGCTTCCCACCGTGCCCAACGACCGCCCCATCGCCCCGCCGCCGAACAAGGTGCTGAACGCGATGCTCGCCCTCGCGTCGGTGGTGGTCATCGTCGCCGGGCTGAAGGCGGCGACCCCGATCCTGGTGCCGTTCCTGCTCGCGAGCTTCATCGCGCTGCTCTCGTCTCCGGCGCTCTTCTGGCTGCGCGCGCGGGGACTGCCGAACTCGATCGCGCTCTTCGTCGTGCTCTCGGGCCTGCTCGGCATCGGCGCATTCTTCGGTGGCCTGCTCTCGAGCTCGATCAACGAGTTCACGCGCATGCTGCCGTCGTACCAGGCGCGCTTCGGCCGCGCCCTCGTCGACCTGATCGCACAGCTCGCTGCCTACGGGATCGACTTCGGCGCCTCGCCCGAGGAGGCGAACCCCTTCGACCCGGAGACGACGCTCGGCATCGCGGGCAATCTCGCCGGCAGCCTCGGCACGCTCGTCAACAACGCCTTCCTCATCTTTCTCACGGTCTTCTTCATCCTGCTCGAGGCCGCGAGCATCCCGCGCAAGATCCAGGAAGCATTCGGGATGTCGCCCACCCTCGACGGCCAGGTCGCCGAGGTCGCGACCGCCGTGCGCCGCTATCTCGTCATCAAGTCGATCGCGAGCTCCGTGACGGGCTTGATCGTCTATGGCGGACTGGTCGCGCTGGGCGTCAAGTTCGCGCCACTCTGGGGCCTCGTCGCGTTCCTCTTGAACTTCGTGCCCGCCGTCGGCTCGATCATCGCCGCGCTCCCGACGGTCGCGCTCGCCTTCGTCGACGGCGGTCCCGAGCTCGCCATCGCGGTCGCCGTCCTCTATCTCACCGTCAACGTGACGATCGGCAACTTCATCGAGCCGCAGGTGCTCGGGCAGGGCGTCGGCCTCTCGCCGCTGATCGTGGTGACGTCGCTCGTCTTCTGGGGCTTCGTGCTCGGGCCGGTCGGGATGGTGCTCGCGGTGCCGCTGACGGTCATCCTGCGAATCGCCCTCGACAATCAGCCGCAGACGCAATGGCTCGCGGTCCTGCTCGGACCGGCGGTGCCGCGCCAGCGAATCGTCGCGGCCGTCGCCATGGACGATGCATCCGGCTGAGGTCGGGACGAGCGGCGGATCGCGGCGCTCGGCCGGGGAGATCGGCCGCTCGGGCTAGAGCGTCTTCTGGTAGACGTGGAACTGCTCGTCCCGGATCCAGCCGTTCGCCCGGTACAGCGCCTGGGCGTCGAAGTTGTCGATAGCGGTCGAGAGGGTGAGTCGCACGGCGCCGACGGCGCGCGAATGATCCGCCGCCGCCTCGAGCAGCTGCCATCCGACGCGCTGGCGACGCGCATCCGGCACGACGAACAGATCGTTGAGGACGAAGATCCGGGCCATCGCGGTCGAGGAGAAGCTCGGATAGAGCTGTGTGAACCCGATCGCATCCCCGCGCTCGGAGCGCGCGAGCAAGATCACCGATTGCCGATGCTCGAGACGCTCGCGAAGGAAGGCACGTGCTCCCTGTGCATCCGGCGCGCGACCGTAGAACTGCCGGTAGGCGTCGAAGAGCGGCACGATCCCGTCGAGATCGGAGAGGCCCGCCTGGCGCACGTCCAAGACTCGCTCCATTCCCACCGCGCTCCGACCCGCTCTCCGGGTCGTAGTTGCGTACGAGTCGCTCACGCGCGCGAGCCGCTCCCCGCTTCCGCCCGGGCGATCGTCTCGAACGCCTTGCGGACCTCCGCCGGCGCCTGCACGAGTTCGACGAGCACGCCCTCCGAACCGATCGGGAAGTCCGCGTTACCCTTCGGATGGATGAAGCAGACGTCGTGGCCCGCGGCGCCCTTGCGGATGCCGCCGGGGGTGAAGCGGACGCCCTTCGCCTCGAGCCAGGCGACGGCAGCGGCGAGATCGTCGATCCAGAGGCCGATGTGGTTCAGCGCGGGGTCGTGGACCGCGGGCTTCTTCGCCGGGTCGAGGGGCTGCATGAGGTCGACCTCGACGGTGAACGCGCCGGCGCCGGTCTCGCAGATGTCCTCGTCGACGTTCTCCTTCTCGCTCTTGTAGGTATGGCCGTAGCGGAGGCCGAGCAGATCGACCCAGAAGGCGCGCAGCCTCTGCTTGTCGAGACCGCCGACGGCGATCTGCTGGAGGCCGAGGACCTTGAAGGGGCGGGAGGCGGAGACGGTGGCCATGGTCTTTCCTGTCGGGTGGGGCGTGGACGGAGACGTGGGAGACGGAGGATCGACGTAGTCTTCGGACGGTCGAGCCGGGCGCCGACGCCCGCGCCAGACGATGCGAGCCGCCGGGCCGAGCGCCGGTCGAGTCTAACGGATCAGCTTTCGCCGCCGCGATAGCCCTGGGCGACGAGATAGCGCTCGGTCGAGCCCTTGCGGGTCGCGTCGAGCTTCACGGTCTTCGCCTGCTCGAACGATGCGCGGATCCGTTTGTCGATGATCTGCGCCTCGGGCCCCTCGAGGATCTTGACGACGAACGCCCCGCCCTTCGCGAGCAGCTGCGGCAGCAGCGCCTCGATCGCCTCGAGCAGCCGCTCCTCGTTCGCGCGATCGCGCTCGCGAACGCCGGTCAGCTTGGGCGCCGCATCCGAGAGCACGACGTCGGCGCGCTCGGCGCCGAGGGCTTCGCGCAGGCGCGCAGCGATCTGCGGGTCCTCGAGATCCCCGACGAGCGAGACGACCTGGGCTGCCGGAATCGGCGGCGCGACCTCGGCGAGATCGACCCCGACGACGCGTCCGGAAGGACCGACGAGCCGCGCCGCGACCTCGAGCCAGCCGCCCGGCCAGCAGCCGAGATCGAAGACCCGCATTCCGGACCGCAGCAGCTTCCACGCCTTCTGCAGCTCATCGAGCTTGTAGGCCGCGCGCGAACGGAGGCCCTCGTCCTTCGCCCGCTGATGGAGCCGGTCCTTGCGCTCGTAGCGCGCCATCGTCGCCTCGCTCAGCGCTTCGGCGGGCCGAAGCGCTCGCGGAAATCGACGAGCGGGATCGTGAACTCCTCGGCGGCGAGGAACTCCTCGTCGGTCATGTTCGGCTGCTCGTGGGGGCGGTACCAGTCGGCGTATTTCTCGAGCTCGCCCGAGAGCGCGCGGTAATGCGTCGAGTAGGTCCGGACGTCGATGCGCGGCGCGAGACCCCCCGTATGGAAGCGCAGCATGCGGAGCCAGCCGTCGCCTATGCCGGTCGGGCCACGCAGGAACGGATCGAGGGGCTGGCCCGAGTCGAGGCCCGCCTGCCCGCGATCCTGGTAGTCGGCGAGCATCTGGTAGACCTCGTGGCCCTGCGCGTTCTCGTCGACGCGGAAGCTCTGGCCGTGATGGTGGCCGCAGAGCACGAGGAAGATCTGGTCGTTCTTCGCGATGAGCTCTCGGAACAGGTCGTCGGCGCTGTTGTGCTCCTGCGGATCGACGCGGGCGAGATCGATGATCGGGTTCGGCCGGCGCTCGCCGCGGGGATCGAGGTAGTCGTGGGTCGAGAGGATCGTCGGCCGACCCGGATACTCGGCGAGGACCGACTCGACCCAGGCGATCACGTCGTCGCCCGCCTGCATCTCGAGCGCGAAGTGGAGGAACTCGTAGCCCCCGGCCTCGAAGAGCTGGGCGCTGTTGGCGCCGCCGCGGTAGCTCGCGACGTACCACGGCTTGTCCGCGAAGAAGGGCTTGTCGTCGCCGAAAGCGGAGCGGAAATTGTCGAGGCCGCCGACGTGGAGCATGCCGATGTCCTCGACGCTCCAGGTCAGCTCGTTGCGCGGCTTCTTCGTGTTCGGCGGAAACTGATCCGAGTTCCACATCGCGTCGTAGTCGTGGTTGCCGGGCGCGACACCGAAGGGCATCTCCGCATCGGCGAGGATCTGATAGGCCTCGATCGCCTTCGGGATCTCGACCGCCTGCGTCTTCGGCGTCGGATCGAAATGGCCGGCGAAGAGCGGGTTCGCGACGCGGCCCATTCCGCGGTCGGCATGGGCCTTGTCGATCGGAAGCGACTGATGCTGCCAGACGTCGCCGACCGCGGCGACGAAGGCGACCTTGCCGCCCTTCGTGACGCTGCGGGAGGCGATCCAGCGCATCTGCTCCATCAGCAGAT
>CAUJGH010000233.1 GCA_963169575.1 Myxococcota bacterium
CGACTGGTTCGTCGACCCGGCAAGAGAAGCGCGCGTCGAGCTCGGTATCTGGCTGGACGAGGAGGAAGCGAGCCTCGCGAAGACATCGCAGAGCGCGGCTCGCGCCGTGGTGCACTTCGGCTCTGCCGGCGTCACATCCGAGGTCGATCGCGGCGTCCCAGATCGGCGCATAGCTCGGATGGTCGTAGTCTTCGAAGGCCGGGTCGCCGCAGAACATCACGCCCTTGAAGCCCTGCCGCGCGACCTCGCGGAGCTCCCGGACGCCCTCTTCGGGTGAGGGCAGCGCGACCATGGCGATCCCGACGAGCCGCTTCGGGTCGGCCGCGCAGAACACCGCGAGCCAGCGGTTGTAGGCCTCGAAGCAGGCCTTGCGATAGGCGACGTCGCGATGCAGGCAGAGGACCATCCCGGCCGAGGGATAGATCACCTCGCCCTCGACGCCTTCCTCGTCCTGGATCGCGAGTCGCGCCGTCGGATCGAAGGCCGCCGGATGGATCCGGTTCCAGGGCTGGGGATTCGCCCAGTCCTCGTAGCGCAGGCCGGCGCGCGAGAGCATGCCGGAGGGGATCGTGAAGTCCATGCCGGGAACGACCATGATCGCGCCCTGCTTCGGATCGTCCTTCGCCACGGGCCGGAGAGACCGAAAGCGCGGATCGATCTCGGCATAACAATCTTCGATCTCGACCACGTGGGAATCGGCGGAGAAGAGGGGGTGCATGGGATCCTCCGGTGAAGCGGACGGCTCCTCGCGAGTCTAGGCGTGTCCGAATCGCGCCGGAAGCGCGATTTTTCACCGGCTCGGCTCGGCTCGGCCCGATCGCCCCGCCCGGACCGGCGCTCGGCCGCAGCGGGCGCAGCGGCCTCTGCCCGGTTCCGGTAGCGTTGCCGTGCGGGCCCGACTTCTTCGCCTTCGAGGGCGCGCTGGGAGGATCGAATCGTGAGTGTCGACTACGTCATGCATTTCGGGATCTGCGTGCGGGATCTCGCGCGCTCGATCCGCTTCTACTGCGAGGGCCTCGGCTTCGACGAGAAGAGCCGGCTCCACATCGAAGATGCGCCGACCGCCCAGATGATGGGGATCCCGGATCTCGTGCTCGATGCGGTCTATCTCGATCGCGGACCGGTCCGCATCGAGCTGCTCGCCTACCCGCGCGGCGGGACCGTCGGTCCGGCCGATGCGAGGCCCATGAACCAGCCGGGGCTCACCCATTTCGCCGTTCGCGTCGACGATCGGGACGCGATGATCGACAAGCTGACGGCGCTCGGCGGCGCGCTGGTTCCCGGGAGTCGGATCGAGAATCCGGCGTACCAGGCGCGCATTTGTTATGTGACCGATCCCGACGGCACGCGGATCGAGCTCGTCCAGGTGGCGGTCGATCCGACGCGCTAGGCGATCGGACGGGCGTTCGGGGGTCGTGCCAGGTGCCCCGGCCGAGCGGCGCGGGGTTCGTGGCTCGGACGTGCGCGTCATGGAGCGCCGGCGCGTCTGGCGCCGTGCTGCGCGCACGACGATTACATCTCACCCCGCACCGCTCGGCCGGGGCACTCGGTGCGCCGCGTCGGACGCTGGGCCAGCTTGCGCGCCGGGATGGTCCTTTTGAATGTGTTTGCCGGGGGTCCAGCCGGCCTCGGCGAGGGTTTGGTGGCCGAAGGTGGCGGCGGGGGCTTCGAGGGCGGTCGCCATCGTGTCGTTCCAGCGGTTGAGCCAGCCGAAGAGCGAGATGATCGCGACGAGGTCGACGATCTCTCGTTCGTCGAAATGGGCGCGCAGGGCTTCGAAGTGCTCGGCCGTCGAGGCGTTGGGCAGGAGCGAGGCGTCCCGCGCGAGGCGCAGGGCTGCGCGTTCGGCCGCGGTGAAGAGCGGGCTCGAATCGAACTCGAAGGCGGCGCGCAGCTTCTCGGCGGAGACGCCGAGGCGCTCGGCGCCGTGCGAGGTATGGGCCTGGCAGTAGCGGCAGCCGGCGGCGGTGCTCGCGACGAACGCGACGAGCTGCCGCAGGCCCGGCTCGATCCGGCTCGCGCCGAGCACCGCGCCGGAGAGTGCACCGAATCCGCGCAGGATCTCGGGCGAGCGGCCGAGAGTCAGCAGGCTGTTCGGCACGAAGCCCATCACGCCTTCGATCATCTCGAAGACGGGCTCGAATTCGGCCAGCTCGGCTCGGGGCAGCGGTTCGACGTGGGCCATGGTCGTGTTCAGCCTTTCTTCGGATCGTCGCCGACGAGCAGATCGCGGGCATCGCCCCAGGCGACGCCGCGGCCGCGCTTTCGCCGCTCGGCCTCGTGCTCCTCGATGGCGCTGCCGATCGCGACCTTGAGGTCGCCGACGATCTTGCGGCTGTGCTCCGCGAACCAGTCGAGGCTCTCGATGCGCCCGCGGTTCTCGTCGCGCAGGGCCGGCAGGACGTAGCGCGCGAAGAGCTCGTAGCTCTCGGCGGTCCGGGCCGGGCTCGCGCAGTCGTGGGCCAGCAGCAGGATCGTGCCGAAGCCGCCGGATTGCTGCTCCAGGGCGCGGATTCGCGCGATGGCGTCGTCGGGCGTTCCGATGATCGCGCGGCCGAGGAGCGTCAGTCCCCGCTCGGTCCACTGCTCGATCGCCGCGTCGAGGGTCCGGATCGGCGCGAGGTCCTCGCCGCCGAGCTTTTCGAAATAACGCACCAGCTTGAGGAGCCCATAACCCATGTCGGCGCGGGCCTGCTCGCGCGTCTCGGCGAGATGCATCGGGACGACGAGGCGCCAGTTGCGGCGGTCGACTGTCTGGCCGTGCTCCGCCGCGACGTCTTCGCAGACGGCCCAATGGGCCGGCAGCACGTCGAAGCCCTGATCGCTGGTCGCGGCCATCGAGAGCAGGCCGATGCCGTGCTTGCCGGCGGCACGCGGGCCCGACGGCGACACCGCCGCCGCGACCGCCATCTCGACCATCGGATGGGAGAAGCAGCCGAGCTGACAGCGCGCGTCGCGAAGCTCGAACCAGTCGCTCTTCTGGGTCACGACTTCGCCGCGCAGCAGCCGGATGACGACGTCGAGCGATTCGTTCATACGGCGCCGCTGCTCCGAGACTTCGATCCCCAGCATGTGGGCATCCGAAGGGAGCTGGCCCGGCCCGACGCCGAACATCACGCGGCCGCGAGTCTGATGATCGAGCTGCGCGATCCGGTCGGCGACCATCAGCGGATGGTGATAGGGGAGCGAGACGACGCCGGTGCCGAGGCGGATGTTGCGCGTCCGCTCCGCCGCGGCGGCGATGAAGATCTCGGGCGATGCGATCGACTCGAAGGAGGCCGAATGATGCTCCCCGACCCAGAGCTCGTCGAAGCCGAGGCGGTCGAGATGTTCGGCGAGCTCGAGATCCCGGCGGATCTGGAGCGACGGACTCTCGTCGTCGGGATGATAGGGGGCGAGAAAGACACCGGATCGGAGCGGACGCTTCGGCTGCATGGAGAACTCCTCAGTTCGCGGATTCGGCGGCATGACCCTTCGCGGCCTGCTGCAGGACGTAGGCCTGGATCTGGCGGACGTCGTCGGTCGACAACAGGTCGTCGAAGCGGGGCATTCCGGCGGGCTCGTGGAGCCCCTTCAGAACGGTCTCGGCGAAGAGGCCGTGCTGCCGCTCGTCGAGGTAGCGCAGGTCGGGGACGGCAGAACCGCCGCCGATCGCGCCCGGGCCGTGACAGGCGCTGCACTGCGTGTGGTAGAGAACGCTGCCGCGGCGCAGCTCCTTCTCGCTCGCGGCGACGCGCACGGCAGGCGCGGGGACGGGGCCGAGCGGCGGCTTGCCCGGCGGCACGACGGCCGTTCCGCCGAGCTTCCACGCGAGCACGCGCCCGCCGCCGCGCACGCCCGCGAGCAGGGCCGCCTCGCCGCCGGACAGACCGAAGGAGCCCCCCCAGCCCGCGGCGATCGCGACGTATTGTTCGCCATCGACTTCGTAGGTCACCGGGCCGGCCATCGCGCCGGTTCCGACCGGCGATTCCCAGAGTTGCTTGCCGTCGGTCGCCCGATAGGCGACGAAGCGGCCGTCGGCCGAACCCTCGAAGAGCAGGTCTTCCCCGACGCTGAGCGTGCCGCCGTTGAATCCGGTTCGATGGGTATGGCGCCAGACCTCGCGCTGGCGCACGGGATCCCAGGCGAGCAGATAGGCGCCCCAGCTCTCGACGTTCTCGCCTTCGGTCTCGCCGAAGGTCTCGAACACGCTCATGTCGAGGCCGGTATTCCAGCTGCCCTGCTGGAACTTCCATTCGGGATCACCGCCGTAGACGTAGCCCATGTCGACGACGGGCAGATAGACGAGCCCGGTCTTCGGATGCAGGCTCATGGGCGGCCAGCTGTGGGCGCCGTAGGGGCTCGGCCGGATGAAGCGCGAGCCGTCGCGAAAGTCGGCATTCGGCGTCTCGACCGGGCGGCCCGTCTCGTCGTAATGCGTCGCCCAGTTGACGCCCGCGATCGGCTTCGCCGAGATGAACTCGCCGCTCTCGCGATCGATCACGAAGAAGAAGCCGTTCTTCGGCGCGTGGAGCAGCACCTTGCGCAGGCGTCCTTCGATCTCGAGATCGGCGAGCAGGATGTGTTGCGTTGAGGTGTAGTCCTAGGACTCGGCGGGCGTCGTCTGGTAGTGCCAGACGAGCTCGCCCGTCTCGGGCCGCAGGGCGAGGATCGAGGCGAGGTAGAGGTTGTCGCCGCCGCCCGGGCTGCGCAGCCAGCGCACGTGCGGCGAGCCGTTGCCCGTGCCGACGTACAAGAGCTTCAGCTCGGGGTCGTAGGCCATGCCGTCCCAGACCGTGCCGCCGCCGCCGGCCTTCCACCATTCGCCCGTCCAGGTCTTCGCCGCGCGCTCGAGGGCCGGCGACTCGAATCCCTTCGCGGGATCGCCGGGGACGGTGTAGGTCCGCCAGGCGAGCTCGCCGGTCCGGGCGTCGTAGGCCGAGACGTAGCCGCGGGCGCCGAGGTCGGCGCCCGCGTTGCCGATGACGACGAGGCCTTCGACGACGCGCGGTGCGCCGGTGATCGAATAGCTGAACGATTCCTCGACGGTCGAAGTCGACCACACCTCGGTCCCCTTCGCCCGGTCGATGGCGACGAGCCGGCCGTCGAGGGTTCCGACGAAGACACGATCGTTCCTGAGCGCGACACCCCGGTTGACGAAGCCGCAGCAGATCTTGCGGGCGTA
>CAUJGH010000234.1 GCA_963169575.1 Myxococcota bacterium
GCCGCCGTCCTCGCCGCCCCCGCATCGAAGGCGCCTCGCGTGGCCCTGGCTCGTGACCGCTGGCGCCCTGCTGCTCGCCCGTCCCATCCACCACCTCGCGGAGCACGCCCTCGAAGCGTTACTCCGATCCATGGTCGGACTCACGCTGCTCTCATAGCGTGCGGCGCCATGCGCCCTCATCTCCGCTCGTCCGGCTTCGCCCGTCTCGTCCGTTCGCATCTCCGTCCGCCGCGCGCTCGCGCGCCGCGGCCGGCATGCTCGGCGATCCTCGTCCTTCGGCTGTTCCCGCTCCTGGGCGCGCTGCCCTTCCTGACGACCGATGCGCTCGCCGCCGAACCCGATGCCGACGAACGGCCCGTCGACGAGATGATCGTCTTCGGCCGCGCCGAGGAGCAGATCGGTCTCGCCACCGCCGCCTCGGAAGGTCACATCGGCCATGCCGACCTCGCCCTGCGCCCGATCGGCCGCGTCGGCGAGCTGCTCGAATCGGTCCCGGGCCTGATCGCGACCCAGCATTCGGGCAGCGGCAAGGCCAATCAATACTTCCTGCGCGGATTCAACCTCGACCACGGCACCGACTTCGCGACCTTCTTCGACGGTGTTCCCCTCAACTTCCGCAGCCATGGCCATGGCCAGGGCTATACCGATCTCAACTTCGTGATCCCCGAGCTCGTCGAGGCGATCGACTATCGCAAGGGCGCCTATCGGGCCGACGTCGGGGACTTCGGCGGGGCCGGCGCCTCGTTCCTCTCGACCTACGACGTGCTGCCGGATTCCATCGCTTCGGTGACCTACGGCTCGTACCACTTCGCGCGCGGCCTCGCCGCGACCAACATCGAGACCGACGCGGGCAACGGGATCCTCGCCCTCGAGGCCCGGACCAACGACGATCCCTACGACCTCGACGCCAATCTGCTCCATCTGAACGGCTTCGCGAAATGGACGACCGACCTCGCCGGCGGCACGCTGCGCGCCTCGGCGACCGGCTACCATGCGCGCTGGAACTCGACGGACCAGATCCCCGACCGCGCGATCGGGAGCCCGGATCCGACGATCAACGAACCGCGGCTCGGCTTCGTCGACCCCGATCTCGGCGGCGATACGACCCGCGTCGGCGCGACCCTCGACTGGCGCGAGGACGACGACACCCCGCTCAGCGCCTCGACCTACTTTCTCTACTACGACTTCCAGCTCTTCTCGAACTTCACCTATTTCCTCGACGATCCGGTGAACGGCGACGAGTTCGAGCAGCGCGATCGCCGCTTCGCCTGGGGCGCGAAGGTCGGCCAGGACTTCGCCCCGACCGTCTTCGGCCGGCCCCTCGAGATCAGCACCGGCTTCGATACCCGAGTCGACCGCATCCCCGACCTCGGGCTCTTCAGGACCGACGCGCGCCAGCGGGTCTCGATCGTGCGGCGCGACGCGGTGACCGAGTGGTCGGGCTCGCTGTTCGGCGAGGCACGCCATTCGCCGGTCGACTGGCTGACGGTCGTCGCCGGCGTCCGCGGCGATCTCTTCGCCTTCGATGTCGATACCCGCGCGGGCGTCGGCGCGGGAACCAACTCCGGCGCCGAAGTCGACGCCCTCGTCAGCCCGAAGCTCTCGCTGATCCTTCGCCCACACGAGGACTACGAGCTCTATCTGAACGGCGGCGGCGGCTTTCATTCGAACGACGCCCGCGGCACGACGATCGGAATCGATCCGGCCGAGGGCACCCCCGTCGGGGCGGTCGACGGGCTCGCCCGCCAATGGGGCAGCGAAGCGGGCGCGCGCTGGCAGCCGAGCGAGCGATTCCATCTGACGGGCGCGGTCTGGTTCCTGACCTCCGAGTCCGAGCTCGTCTTCGTCGGCGACGCGGGCACGACCGAGCCGAAGGGCAGCAGCAAGCGCTTCGGCGTCGAGCTGACGGCGTTCCTGCGACCGATCGAATGGCTCGCCCTCGACGCATCCTACGCCTGGTCCGATGCCCGCTTCGACGACCTCCCGAGCGGCGAGGACCGGATCCCCGGCGCGCTCGAACACGTCATCTCGGCGGGCGCGACCGTGACGGCGGGCGCCTTCTCCTCGAGCCTTCGCGTGCGCCATTTCGGCGCCTATCCGCTGATCGAAGACAATACGCAGCGGGCGGGCTCGACGACGCTCGTGAATCTGGGCGGGGCCTACACCTGGAAGCGCGTGACCTTCGATCTCACGGTCGTGAACCTCTTCGATTCGAAGGACGACGACATCCAGTACTTCTATGAATCACAGCTCGCCGGCGAGGCCGCCCCCGTGGAAGATGTCCACCGCCACCCGGCCGAACCGCGCCAGCTGCGCGGCACGATCCGCGTCGCGTTCTAGGCGTCGGCGGCGCGAGTCGCTCGGCGCGTCGGCGGCGCGGGCGGCCCGGCGCCTCAGCGGCCGGCGAGTCGCGCGCTGACGCCTCGCGCACACGCCATCAGCGCATCGGCGAGCCGCGCCGCGTTGCCGACCGAGATCTGCTGCGGGGATGCGACGAGCGAGATCGCCGCGACGACGTCGCCGGCCGGGCCGAAGACGGGCGCCGCCAGCTGGGAGACGTGCGGAGCGCGTAGCGGGTCCGGATCGACGACGAGATATTCGTCGTGGGTCATCGCCTGCATCAGACGATCGCGGCGCGAGACCGTCTCGGCCGAGCGCGGCTCGCGGGCGAGGCGCGCCATGATGCTCCCGAGGCTGCGGCGCGTCGCGGGGTCGAGCGTCATGCAATAGCCGAGCTCCCGCGCGAGCCCGGCGGCACGGCGACAGCGCGCGACGTCGCGACGCGCGATCGGCGCCGCCGCCCGCGCGAGCCAGCGCTCGAAGGCTGCGTCCCCGCTCCACGCGACGAAGACCAGCCCGAAGGGCGGAACGAATGGAATGGCCTGTCCGACGCGCATCACCGGCGGGAGCGCCGAGGAGCCTCCGGCATGGGCAGCGACCACGATCTGCCCGCCCGTCGCGATCGTCGCGAGCGCCTCGAAGCCGAGCCGCTCGTGGAGCGCGGCGACGCCGGACCGCATCGCGTCGATGCCCGGAAGACCGGATTCCGCAGCGTCGCCGAGCGGAATCAACCCCGGCCCGAGCCCCCAGGCCTTGCGTTCGCCCTGCCGGACCCAGTCGACGTTCTCGAGCGAGAGCAGGATCGCCTGGCAGGTCGCACGGTTCAGCGAGAGCGTGCGGGCGAGCTCCGAGACGGTGAAGGCGCGTCCGGGCTGCTCGGCGAGATGGGCCAGCAGCTGGGCGGCGCGGCGCACGGCCGGAGACGGCTGCACGCCGCTCTTGCCCGTCTTGCCGCTCGTCGCGGTTCTTGACTTCGGAGTACGGCTCGGCATAGATTGCTGAATAAAGAGCATCCCTGCTGAAATCTCAACACCCCGCCCCCAAACACGGCGACCCCGGAGCCCCCCATGAAGCTCGACCTGCTCTACGAGATCGACGCCCCGAAGCCCTGGACCGACGGCCCGCATCCCTACGGCCAGCGCCGCCGCGAGCAGCGCGCCTATCGCGAGGCGATCGAGCAGATCAAGCTCGCCGACCGGCTGGGCTTCCATACGATCTGGGTCGTCGAACACCATTTCCGCGAAGGCCGCTCGCATTGTCCTGCGCCGGAGGTCCTGCTCGGCGCGCTCTCGCAGGTCACGGAGCGGATCCGGCTCGGCTTCGGCGTGACGCTGACACCCTTCGGCTTCACCCATCCCGCGCGCATCGCCGAGAAGGTCGCGACCCTCGACATCCTCTCGAACGGCCGCGCCGAATGGGGCACCGGCCGCTCGACCCCGATGGAGCAGACCGCCTTCGGCGTCGACCGCGAGAAGTCGCGCGAGCATTGGCGCGAGGCGATCGAGATCGTCTGCGGCATGTGGCGCGACGAGCGCTTCTCCTGGGACTCACCGAATTTCAGGTTCCCCGAACGCGTCGTGACGCCCAAGCCCTTCCAGGATCCCCATCCGCCCTGCTGGATGGCCGCGACCTCCGAGGGCTCGGCGGAGGTCGCCGGCAGCAACGGCCTCGGCATGCTCTCGTTCTCGATCATGCAGCCGCTCGAACAGATGGCGCGCCAGGTCGTCGCCTATCGAAAGGCCGCTCTGACCGCGAAGCCGCTGACCGACGTCACGACCAACAAGGTCGCCGCCTATACCCTCGTCCACTGCGCGGACTCGCTGGCCCAGGCCGAGGCGAACGGGATCTGGGACTCCGTCGCCTGGTGGTACCAGAACCTCGCGCAGTTCACGCTCGACTGGGAGCTCGTGCATCTCTCGGAGGCCGAGAAGGCCTCGACCTTCCCGCTCATGAAGCCCCTGCTCGAGGGCAACATCCCGATCCAGCATTTCCACGACGCCGACATGCTCGTCGTCGGCGACCCCGAGCGCTGCCTCGCGAAGATGAAGCATTATGCCGATCTCGGGGTCGACCAGCTGATCTGCTACGTGCAGTTCGGCCACCACTCCCACGAATCCGTCATGAAGACGATCGAGCTGCTCGGCAAGGAGGTCCGCCCGGAGCTCGAGGCCTACGTCCCGAAGAAGGGCGTGCTCGAAGAGACGGCCGCCCGGCGGAGCCGATGATGGAATTCGGCATCTTCTGCGCCGCGCCCGTCGGTCCGCGTCCCTGGGAAGAGTCCGAGCCGCGCCGGCTGCGCGAGGACCTCGAGCTCGGCATCGCCGCGGAGGCGGCGGGCTTCGACTCGTTCTGGGCCCCCGAGCATCATTTCCTCGAGGAGTACTCGCATAACGCCGCCTCCCATCTGACCTGCCTCGCCGTGGGCATGCGGACGAGCCGGATCCGGCTCGTGACCGGCATCATGAACCTCTGCGCGCCGATCAACCATCCCGTCCGCGTCGCCGAGCAGATCGCGATGATCGACGTCTATACGAATGGCCGCATCGAGCTCGGCACCGGCCGCGGCAGCGGCTCGACCGAGGTCAACGCCTTCGGCCTGCGCAACGAGGACACGAAGAGCTACTGGGAAGAGGCGATCCGCGCGATCCCGAAGATGTGGACCCAGGACCTCGTCTCCTTCGACGGCAAGCATTTCTCGCTGCCCGAGCGCTGCGTCCTGCCCAAGCCCGTCCAGAAGCCGCATCCGCCGCTCTGGGTCACGGCGACGAATCCCGCGACCATCGAGCAAGCGGGCCGCATGGGTCTCGGCGTCGCCGTCTTCAGCTTCCAGAGCGCGAGCGCGCTCGAGCCGCTCGTCGAGCGCTACAAGCAGGCGATCGCGAAGCCCGAGCCCGTCTCCGAGGTGATCAACGACCGCTTCCTCACGATCGCGCCGCTGCTCTGCCTCGAGGATGGGGACGAAGCACGGCGCTGGAACACGCGCCGCGGCAACGCGACGACCGCCCATCTCTCGGTCCACTTCGATACGATTCCCGCCGTTGCCGAACGCCTCGCGAAGGAGCCGAGACCGATCCCGCAGTCCCGGCTGCGGGAGCTCGTGCGCGAGGCGATGCTCGATCCCACGGTCGCGCCGGCGTTTCCGGTGGACGAGCAGGATCCCGAGAAGCTGATCGCGAGCGGGCTCTGCGTCGGCAACCCGGACGAGGTGCGGCGCGCGGTGAAGAAATACGAGGACGTCGGCGTCGACGTACTCGGCATGATTCCGCGGACGAGCTGGATCGAGCCGCAGGAGCTGGTCCTGCGCTCGCTCGCGACGACGGGGCGCGAGGTGCTGCCGGCCTTCCGGCCTGCGTCCTGCGCAGCACCGAACTGAAGAGGGAGAAGACGATGACGGCGAAGGTCGATTCCGCATTCATCCGGCGCGCCGTCGAGCTCGCGGATCTGAACGCGGTGCGGGTGGCCCTCTTCCATCAGACGCGCGATCCCGAGATCGGTGCACTCCCGATCGCGGCAAAGCTCGATGCAGCGGGCCGCGCGCTGCTGGTCGACAAGGCCGTCGCCTGGCTCGAGCGCAACGCGGCGCCGGGCCTGCCGCCCGAGCCGCCCGAGCCCTTCCTGCGTGAGCTCATGAACCTCGCGACGGGCGAGAACATGGACGACCTCGACTTCGAGGCCCGACGCGATCTCCCCGCCTTCAAGCCGTTCCCGATGACCGCCGACTGGACGAAGGGCAAGCCGGAGCTGCCGGCGGATTTTCGGGTCGTCATCGTCGGCAGCGGCTTCAGCGGTCTCGCGATGGGCGTGCAGCTCGGGCTGCTCGGCATTCCCTACGTCCTGCTCGACCGCCGCCCC
>CAUJGH010000235.1 GCA_963169575.1 Myxococcota bacterium
GGGGCGGCGCGGGGGCGCGCTGAAGACCTAACGCTTCGCGAGCGCGACCGTCTCCGTATCCCGGCCCGATCGGATGACCTGGCCCGGCAACGCATCCGTCGCCTTGCCGTCGCGGACGATCGCCTCGCCAGCCACGAAGACGCGCACGACGCCCGTCGATTCGGCATAGAGCCGCGAGGTTCCACCCGGCAGGTCGCTGCGCTCGTGGATCTCGGCCGAGCCGATCGTCTTCGGATCGAAGACGACGAGATCGGCGTGCATCCCGGCCGCGACGCGGCCGCGCCCCTTCAAACCGAAGAGCCGCGCCGGCGCGTCCGACAGGGCCTGAATCGCCTTCTCGACGGGCCAGAGCCGCTTGCCGCGCAGACAGTCGGCGATGAAATCCGTCGTATAGGGCGCGCCGCACATGCGATCGAGATGGGCACCGGCATCCGAGCCGCCGAGCAGGCAATGCGGGCTCTCCCAGGCCGCCTTCCGCATCTGCCAGCTCTCGGCGTCGCCGTCCGGCGGATCCGGCCAGAGGACGGTCCGGAGCTCGTCGGCCAGCACGACGTCGAGCAGCACGTCGAAGTCCGCCTGGCCCCGCTCCTTCGCGACGTCCTTCACGAAGCGGCCCGAGAGGCCGCGATTCGCGTCGGAGAAGGTCTGGCCGATCTTGAAGTTCGCGAAGTCGGCGACCCGTGCGAAGACGCCCGCCTCGGGCGAGCGCGCGCCTGCGAGCATCTTCGCGCGCACCTCGGGCTTGCGGAGCTCGGCCATGCGCGCCGGCATCGGCAGGGCGAGGATCGCCTTCCAACCGGGCAGCTGATGGATCGGGGAGTAGGTATGGAAGCTCATCGTCATGCCGACGAGGGTCGGCATCGTCAGCGCGACGACCCTTGCGCCCCGCTCGGCGGCCCGCTCGGAGGCGAGCAGCTGGTTGGCATAACGCGCCTTCTCCTTCGAATCGATCGTGAAGACGTTCCAGTTGAGCGGGCGGTTCGCCGTGAGCGACATGCGGGCCATCAGGTCCATCTCCGCGTCTTCGAAGCCGCGCAGGCAGCCGTCGGTGATGAACTCGAGGGCGGTACCCTCGTGCTCGCCGGCGACGCGGCAGAGTTCGAGGAGCTCTTCTTCCGACGCGAAGCGCGAGGGGACGGGCTGGCCGTCGCCGTCGCTGTGGGTGAACGAGCGGGTCGTCGAGAGACCGAGACCGCCGGCGGCGATCGCCCCGCGCAGCAGGGTCTTCATCTGCTCGACTTCCTGCGGCGAAGCCTGCGAGCCGACGGCGCGCTCGCCCATCACCGTCCGGCGCAGTGCACAATGCCCGACCAGGAAGCCCGCATTGACCGCCGTCCGCCCGTCGAAGCGGCCGAGCCAGTCGGAGAAGCTCCGCCAGCTCCAGTCGAGTCCCTTCTCGAGCGCCTCGAGCGGCATCCCCTCGACGACCGCCATCATGCGCCGGATGTAGTCGCCGTCGCGATCGCCGATCGGCGCGATCGTGAAGCCGCAGTTGCCGCCGATGATGGTCGTGACGCCGTGGAGGTTCGACGGCGATGCGCTCGCATCCCAGACGAGCTGGGCGTCGTAATGCGTATGCGGATCGACGAAGCCGGGACAGACGACGAGGCCGTCGGCGTCGAGGGTCTCCCGCGCGTGCTCCGCCCGGCCGCGCGGATCGACGAACGCGATGCGACCGTCCTGAACACCGACGTCCGCGCGCACGGCCGGGCCGCCGCTGCCGTCGATCACGTCCGCACCCCGAATCAGAAGAGACAGCTCGCTCATCCAGGCCTCCTTGCGGCGTCCGAGACGTCGCGCTCGAGCACTTCGATCAGGCGGTCGAGACCCGCCATCGTCGCCTCGATCTCGGCTTCACCGAGTCGGGCGAGGATCCGTTCGCGGCCCGCCGTGTACGAGCGGCTCGCGGCATTCGCGAGGCGATTGCCGGCCGCAGTCAGCTGGACGTGGACCGCCCGGCCGTCCGTCGCGTCGCGCCGACGGCGGGCGAGCCCCGCCGCCTCGAGCCGGTCGACGAGCTTGGTCACCGCCCCCGTCGTCCGCACGATCCGCTCCGCGAGACGCGACGGCGAGAGGCGGCGCTGTGGCTCGGCCTGCAGGATGCGGAGCACCGAGTACTCGGCGAACACGAGGCCATGCGGCTCGAGGCATTCGCGCTGGAGCGCATCGAGCAGCAGGCTCGTCCGCGAGAGCTTCGTGAAGAGATCGACGGGACGGGGCGAGCGGGCAGCACCCAACGCCATCGGCGCGTCTCCATTCGGCGCCCCTCCACTTTGCGCATAGAGGGACGTCGCGAGGCGGCGCGCGGGCGGAGGCGGCATGCGTGGATCCTTCTCCGTGATCGATCCGACGGCGGCACCGGGAGCATCCGCTCTCCGATCCGTTCCCCGGCCCGCTCTTCGCCCCGCTCTCCGACCCACTTCTCCGACCCACTCTCCGGCGAGACGAGCGGCTGCGAGACGAGCGGCGCGACAGCCGGCGTGCGTGCGATCCGGGCCTCGACCGGGGCGACTCGAAATGTATCTTACCAGGAAGCGATCGGAGCGCCCCCCGCATGCACGCCCCTGCCATCATCGACGCCGATGGCCACGTCGTCGAGCCCGACGCGGTCTTCCTCGAACGCCTCGCGCCCCGTTTTCGCGCGCTCGCGCCGCGGGCGGTGGTCGAAGGCGACCTGTTCCGCTTCCGCAGCGGTGACGACGAGAGCTTCGCGATCCGTGCCCGCCCCGAGAGTCTTTCGGCGCCGCGCCAGCACGGCGAGCGGAGCGGCGCGGGCCGCGTCCGCGCGGGCGCGCACGATCCCGCCGGCCGGCTCGCCGACATGGACCTCGACGCGATCGACCAGGCGGTGATCTTCCCGACCTTCGGGTTGATGATCCAGCAGGTGACCGATCCCGAGGCGGCGCTCGCGCTCTGCCAGACGATCAACGATTGGCTCGCCGACTACTGTCGCGCGGCGCCGGAGCGCCTGTTCGGCGTCGGCGTGCTGCCGCAGACGAGCGCCCGGGACGCGCTCGCCGAAGCGAAGCGCTGCATCGAAAATCTCGGTTTCCGCGCGGTCTGGCGCCGGCCGGAGCGGATCCCCGGAACGCCCGCGCTGCATGCGCCGGAGTACGAGCCCCTCTGGTCCTATCTCGAGGAGGCCGGAAGGCCGCTCGCGATCCATCCCGGACTCAACGGCCTCGTTCCCTGCGCCGAGCTCCGGCATCGCCTCTCCGACGACTATTCCGCGATGCACGCCATGCATTTCCCGATGGAGCAGATGTTCGCGCTGACCGAGCTCGTCTGCTTCGGCATCCTCGACCGCCATCCGCGCCTGCGCGTCGCCTTCCTCGAGACGGGCGCCGTCTGGGCGCTCGCCCATCTGCATCGCCTCGACGAACATCTCGAGCTGTTCGGATTCCCCGACCGGCCGAAGGAGAAGCCCTCGGACCAGTTCCGGCGTCAGGGCTTCGTCAGCGTCGAAGAGGTCGAGCCCGGGCTCGCGGCGATGCTCGAGGCGTATCCGGACAGCGTCGTCTTCGCCTCGGACTACCCGCATGGCGACGGCGTCTTCCCGGGCGCGACGACCGAGCTGCGCGAGACGTCGACGCTCAGCGAGAACCAGCGCCGCGCCGTCCTGGCCGACAACGCGAGGCGGCTCTACGCGCTCGCCTAGATCGCGGTGACCCGCCGGCGAAACGCCGGCGCAGACGCCCGCAAGAGGATCCATCCCGATGACCCAAGCGCCCCAAAAGGCCTCCCTCTCCGCGACGACCGATCCGGGCGTGCGGCCCGAGATGTCGCTCGTCGACGCGATCTACGGACTGCGCGCGACGCGCATCTTCGAGGATCGCCCGGTCCCGGCGGCGATCGTCGAGCGGGTGCTCGAGGCGGCGACGATGGCCTGCAGCTCGGGGAATACCCAACCCTGGGAGTTCGTCGTCGTGACCGATCCCGAAATCCGCCGGAAGATCCAGGCCGAGATGACGATCGCCTTCGACGTCATCGACCAGGAGCGCGCGCAGACGAAGGCGCAGCTGACGGACGGCGCCGGGCGTTCGGTGACCGGGCGCGCCGCGGTCGAGAACCTGCACAAGGTCCCCGTGATCGTCGTCGTCTGCTGGAATCCGGACCGCGGCATCCGCATGAAGGGCGAGTACGCCGAGAATCCCGACGGCTCGCTGCGCGAGACGCGCGAGATCCCCGGCGGCCGCGGCGTCAGCCTCTTCCAGGCCTCGCAGAACATGATGCTGGCCGCCCGGGCCTACGGTCTCGCGTCGCTCTTCACGACCTTCTTCTTCCTGCGCCGCGAGCAGATCCGCGAGATCCTCGGCCTGCCGCCCCGGATCTTCATGGAGTGCGCGATCTTCCTCGGCTACGGCGAGGAGAAGCTCGGGGCACCGCGGCGGCTCCCCGTGGCGAAGGTCAGTCATTCGAATCGTTGGGGACAGCCCTTTGTCGGGTAGATCGACGGATCGATCGGCGGCTCGATCGACGCGCAGTCCGTCGGCATGCCGATCGGAGAGCTCCGCGGGCCGCCTGTGCCCCGCGGAATCGGAAGGAGGCGCCCAATGGGAATCGAAGTCGCGCGGCTGACGCGGGCGATCGGCGGTCTCGTCTCCGGGATCGACCTGCGAAAGCCGCTCTCGCCGGACGAGCAGCAGACGCTCGAAGGTGCGCTGCGGGCGCATCACGTGCTCTTCTTCCGCAAGCAGCCCCTCGCCCCCGAAGAGCAGGTCGCCCTCGCCCGGCGCTTCGGCGCGATCGACATCCATCCCTTCGGCCGGCATCTCGAGACCCATCCCGAGGTCGGCCTGCTCGACCAGACCGAGCCGAAGCGCGACGGCGCCAACCGCTGGCATACCGACTCGACCTTCATGCGCATGCCCCCGAAGCTCGCGATCCTGCATGCGGTCCGGCTGCCCGCCTGCGGCGGCGATACGAGCTGGGCCTCGATGATCGAAGCCTGGGAGCTGCTCTCGCCCGCCCTGAAGCGCTGCCTCGAAGGGCTCGAAGCCGCCCACGACATCACGGGCCCGCTCCGCCGGGCGATCGCCGGCGGGCATAGCGTCGGGGATCTCGAATCGGTCCGCGAGAAATGGCCCGACGAGATCCATCCCGTCGTCTGCCACCACCCCGAGACGGGCCGCCCCTTCCTCTACGTCAACTCGAATTTCACGACCCGGCTGCTGGGCATGAGCGATGCCGAGAGCGACGCGCTGCTCGCCTTCCTCTTCGAGTGGGTCCGCTCGCCGGAGATCCAGGTCCGCTTCCGCTGGGAAGAGGACTCGGTCGCGATCTGGGACAACCGCTGCACGCAACACTACGCGACCGCCGACTACGCCGACCGCCGCATCATGCATCGCGTCACCGTCGCCGGCGACTGGATCCCGAGCTGAGCGGCCGCGAGCCTGCGTCGGCGAAGACGAACCGCCCGAAAGGCCGAGCATGCGCGCGCGCCTAGCTTCGAAGATCGATGACCGTGCGGGCGCCTTCGCCGCGCTCGAGGGCCGTGAAGGCCTCGTTGACGCGGGCGAGCGGGAGTCGCTGGGAAACGAGGCGCTCGAGCTCGAGGCGGCCGGTCCGATACAGCTGCATGAGGCGCGGGATGTCGCGGGCGGGAATGTTCCCGCCGCCCGTCGTGCCGAGCAGCCGCCGATCGGAGAAGAGCATCCGTCCGTCGACTGCGATCTCGCTGCCCGGCGCCGGAGAGCCGACCATGACCGTCGTCCCGCCGATCCGCGTCGAAGCAAAGGCCGTGCGCACGACCTCCGGCCGGCCGATGACCTCGAAGGCATAGTCGACGCCGCCCGGCACGAGCCCCCGGATGGCCTCCGCGAGATCTTCGCCCTCGCGCACGAGCAGACCGTCGGTCGCGCCGAGGTCGGCGGCGAGATCGAGCTTCTCGCTCTGCGTATCGCAGGCGAGGATCCGCGTGGCGCCCGCGATGCGCGCGCCCTGGACGACATTGAGGCCGACGCCGCCGCAGCCGATCACGACGACGCTCGAGCCGACGCGGACCTGCGCGACGTTCAAGACCGCCCCGACGCCGGTCGTCACGCCGCAGCCCGCGAGACAGGCGAGACCCAGCGGAATCCCGCGATCGATCTTCACGAGCTGCGCCTCGCGCACGACGGCGATTTCGGCGAGGGTCCCCGCCCCGACCATCGGCGTCAGCGGGCGCCCGCCGAGCGAAAGCCGGGTCGTGCCGTCGGGCATGCGGCCATGCATGTTGTGCACGCGCGTCTCGCTCCAGCAGCGCGTGACGTCGCCCGTCCGACATTCGCCGCATTGCCCGCACGGTCCGTAGAGCGCGATCACGACGGGATCGCCCTTCGCGACGCCCGTGACGCCCGGGCCGACCTCGGCGACGATGCCCGCGCCCTCGTGCCCGAGCACGACCGGCGGCGTGATGAACGCCGTCCGGCCATGCCAGGCATGCAGGTCCGAGCGGCAGACGCCCGACGCGGCGAGCTCGACGACGACCTCGCCCGCCTTCGGGCTCTCGACGTCGACCTCCTCGATCACGAGCGGTCGATTCGGTTCGTGCATCACGGCGGCGCGCATGGCCTTCTCCTCGGAATCCGGCGATCGTTCGATCCCGGAGCTCGCTCCATCGAATGGGGATCACTGCAAGGGGGACTCGGATGACTACGCTACTGCCGAACGGTCGCGTCGACCATTGGATCGACGGACGCCGAGTCGCTCCTCGCGCGGGCCAATATCTCGCGAGCATCGATCCCTCCCTCGGAACGCCCTGGATCGAGGTGCCGGCGGGCGATGCGGAAGACGTCGCGGCGGCGGTCGCGGCGGCGAAGAAGGCCTTCGCGGGTCCCTGGCGTGCGCTGCCGGCGATGGGCCGGGCGGGGCTGCTGCGCGCCGTCGCCCGAAAGATCGCGGAGCATGCGGAAGAGCTCGCGACGATCGAATCCCGCGACAACGGCAAGCCGATCGCCGAGGCGCGGGCCGGCGATCTGCCCTCGGTCAGCGAGATGATGAACTACTGGGCGGGCGCCGCCGACAAGATCCACGGCGAGACGATCGAGGTCTCGAAGACGAGCTTCAACTTCACGCTCCACGAGCCCCTCGGCGTCGTCGGCCTGATCGTGCCCTGGAACTCGCCGCTCGCGATTCTCGCCGCCAAGGTCGGCGCGGCCCTCGCGGCGGGCAATACGGTCGTGCTGAAGCCCGCGGAGCAGGCCTCGGCCTCGATCCTCGCGATCGCGCCGCTCTTCGACGCGGCAGGCTTCCCGCCCGGGGTCGTGAACGTCGTTGCGGGCCTCGGCGAAGTCGCCGGCGACGCCGTCGTCCGCCACCCGGACGTCCGCAAGATCTCGTTCACCGGCTCGACCGCGACCGCCCGGAAGATCACCGAGCGCTCCGCCCCCGGCCTCAAGCCCCTCGCCTTCGAGCTCGGCGGCAAGAGCCCGAACATCGTCTTCGCCGACGCGGATCTCGACAAGGCGACGATCGGCGCGAGCACCGCCGCCGTCTTCACCGGCGGCGCCGGCCAGACCTGCGTCGCCGGCTCGCGGCTGCTCGTCCAGGACACGATCTACGACGCCTTCCTCGAGCGGATCGAAAAGCACGTGAAGCAGGCCGTCCGCCTCGGGAGCGCCCTCGACGCGTCGACGACGATGGGCCCGATCGCCTTCGCGGAGCAGTTCGAGAAGGTCAAGCACTACATCGAGCTCGGCCGCAAGGAAGGCGCCGAGATCGCCTTCGGCGGCCGCTTCGGCCCGGAGAACTTCGCCGCCGACTCGCCGCTGGCGAAGGGTTATTTCGTCGCGCCGACGCTCTTTCGCGGGGCGCGCAACGACATGCGCGTCAGTCAGGAGGAGATCTTCGGTCCCGTGACCTGCGCGATCCCCTTCCACGACGACGACGAGGCCCTCGCGATCGCGAACGACACGACCTACGGCCTCGCCTCCGGCGTCTGGACCCAGAACCTCGGACGCGCCCACCGCTTCGTGCGCGATCTGCAGGCCGGCGCCGTCTGGATCAACAGCTATCGCCGCATCCATTGGGCCGTACCCTTCGGCGGCTACAAGGACTCGGGCTACGGCCGCGACTCCGGCCTCGAGAGCCTGCGCGGCTATCAACAGACCAAGAGCGCCTGGCTCGAGCTCGGCTGAGCTGCAGCGCGTCCCGTGCCGCTGCGGCCCGCGCGGCGCAGGCTGAAGGAGCAATGAAGATGGAATTCGATCCGCGCCGGGAGACGACGAGCGACGCCCCCCATGCGGTCTACGCCTGGCTGCGCGAAGAGGAGCCGGTCCATTACTGCGCGGCGAGAGATCTCTACGTCCTCTCGCGCCATGCCGACATCCTCGCCGCCGTGAAGGACCCCGAGACCTTCGCCTCGGGCGAGGGCATCGTGCCTTCTGGCTTCAAGCCGGATGAGCCGACGATCATCGTGATGGACCCGCCGGCGCATACGGCGATGCGGCGTCACGTCATGCGCGCGTTCACCCCCCGCCGCATGGAATCCCTGACGCCCCGCGTGCGTGCGATCGCCGCGGAGCTGCTCGCGGGCTGGCCCGCCGACGGCGAAATCGACGCCTTCGAACATTTCACGGACCCGCTGCCGATCGCCGTGATGGCCGAGCTGCTCGGCGTCGACGCGCAGGACCGCCCGCTCTTCAAGCGCTGCGGCGACGCGATCGTCTACTCGAGCGGCGCGGATCCGGAGACGATCCGCGCCGCGCAGCGGGAGCTCGAAAGCCATCTCGAGGGCGTCTTCGAGGAACGTCGACGGGCGCCGCGGCAGGACCTGATCAGCCTGCTCCTCTCGCCCGCCGACGACGGCGCGGCCCTCTCCGAGCGCGAGCTGCTCGGCCTCTGCTTCACGCTCCTCGTCGCCGGAACCGAGACGACGACCAGCGCCCTCGGCAACGCCCTCTGGCTGCTCGATCGCCATCCCGACTGGAAGCGGCGCCTCGCCGAAGAGCCGGCGCTGATCCCGGCCGCGGTCGAGGAGATCCTGCGCTTCGAGTCGCCGGTCCAGGGCCTCTCGCGCGTCGTCCGGCGCGACGTGCATCTGCACGGGCGAACGATTCCGAAGGGCGCGCGCGTCCATCTGCTCTGGGCCGCGGCCAACCGCGATCCGCGCGCCTTCCCGGATCCGGATCGCTTCGATCCCCTGCGCTCGCCCAACAACCATCTCGCCTTCGGCTTCGGGATCCATTTCTGCCTCGGCGCCAGCCTCGCGCGCACCGAGCTGCGCATCGGCCTCGAAGCGCTCCTGAACCGAGCCCCCGACTACCGGCTCGACACGACGAACCTCGCCCGCCTGCCCTCGGATACCAACCGCGGGTTCGGCCGGCTCCCGATCCGCCTCGGCGACGGCTCCGCCCGCCGCGAGTCTTCCCGGCCGGCGCTGCAGCAGAGGAGAAGCGCATGACGATCGAGATCCTGCCCGTCACCCCGACGATCGGCGCCGAGATCCGCGGCATCGATCTCGCGAAGCCCCTCTCGCGCGAGACGGTCGACGCGATCCGGGATGCGCTGCACGCCCATCTC
>CAUJGH010000236.1 GCA_963169575.1 Myxococcota bacterium
AGTCCTCGAGGCTATATCGGTGTATCCCGTACTCGTCCTTCGGATGCCGGGCCAGATGGGCCTGCATGCGCTCACGCGCGAGCGGAGTCAGCTCGAGATCGAAATGGCGATAGATCTTCTCGACGCTCGCGATCGGGGCGCTCACGATCTCGCGCATCGAGAGATCGAGGATCTGCCGCTCCCGATCGGGCCTTCGCGCGCGCGCCGCCATCCCCTGCTCGAGCAGCGTCGACCAGGTCCGGATCATCTGGCGTCCGACGCGCGCGGGGTCGACGTCGTCGGACGAGACCATCCGCATGGTGTACTCGAGGCTCGCGACCGAGGGCACGACGCGGATCGGATCGCGATGGGTCTGGATCAGCATCGCGTCGGGGTAGACGTCGAAGAGGGCGTCGATCGGCCCGAGATGGCCCGGGCTCTTCAGGATCCAGCGCTCGCCCTTGTGGCGGTACTGCATGTGCTGCAGGAAGCGGCGATGATGCTGATAGGTCTCCGTCATGTCCTGCTGGAGCAGCCAGTCGTCGTAGGACGGGACGTCGAAACACATCTGGAAGCGGATGCTCATGAACTCCGAAGCCGTCGTCACGATGCATTCCTGGGGCATCAGCGCGCCGACGGGATGGATCGCCTGGAACCCGGGCGCGAGGCGACCCACCTGCTCGAAGCGCTTGCGGGTCGCCTCGATGCGCGGGTCGGTCGCGTAGGTCGCGGTCTCGGCGGGCGGACAGGGCGCGTCGATCTCCCAGGAGAGCGGCGCGCGATGGGCCGGATCCTCGGCGAGCAGGCCGTAGAGGAGCGTCGTGCCGGTCCGCGGCAGTCCGACGATGAAGAGCGGGCGGACGATCTTCTCGTATACGACGGCGTGGTTGCGCCGGCGATAGTCGGCGAGCTGGAGGCGATGGGAGAGCAGCTCGAGAATCTGCCGCCGGGCGAAATAACGTCCGAACAGATTGAGGCGAGCCTCGCTCTCGAGCGCCTCGACCAGCTTCGCGAGCCCTGGGCGGAAGCTCGGGAGGCCGGGGTCGTAGAGCTTCATCTGCTTCTGCGCGGCCGCGATCAACCCGCTCTGCGTCAGATCGATCGGGACCACGCCGAGCCGCGCAAGGCCGCGGCCGAGGGCGTTCATCGCCCGGATCGGGAGCGGGCGAAAGGGCTTGGCCAGATTGTTCGCGGGCTGTGCGTCGGCCATCGGCGAAATTCTTCCAGTCTCGACTTTCGGTCTCGCGCTCTCGCCGTCGGCCCGCATCGGCGCCGGGTCCGCCCGGGCGCTCAGCCGCGCTCGGAGTTCGCCGGAGGGGCGAGGAACCCGGCCTCCCCCTGCGCGAGCGCCTTCCGGTAGGCGGCGATCCGCGCGAGCTTGATCTCTTCGTAGCCGCGAACGCGATCGGGCAGCTCGGCCAACGCTAACGCGCTCGCGCGATTTTCGCGCGTGATCCGGGGTAGGATCCGATCGAGGACCTCGATGTATTCGCCGGGCAGTCGCCGCTCCTCGCGCCGGACTCGGGCCCAGCCGAAGACGTCGAATGGCGTGCCGCGCAGAAAACGCAGACGCGCGAGCAGCCGGATCAGGGGCGCCGCAGCGGTATCGATCGCGAGCTTGCGGCGAAGCCCGAGCGCCCGGAGAATCGGCGGATGCAGCCGCCAGGCCATCCGACCCCGGTTGCCGGCGACGGCCCGCGCAGCCGCCATGCCGTCCGGATCGAGCATGAGGCGAGCGACCTCGTACTCGTCCTTGTAGGCGAGCAGCTTGAAGAGCGCGGCCGCGACCGCCGCGAGCAAGGCGTCTCGCTCGGCTCCCGGCGAGGACGAGGACGACGCGAAAGTCGCACTCGTACCCGACGGCGAGATCGACCGCTCGGCGCGGGCGACCCGCTCGAGCACGTCGAGCCAGGTCGCGATCGCCCGCCCGCTCGAAGCGCCTCCCCGGAGCGCGCCGCCCCAGGCCTCGAGCTCCGCCGCATAACGCTCGAGCGCTGCGGCGAGCGGCGAGCCCGCCGGGACGAGCGCCTCGAGTCGACTGGCGCATGCGCGCGACGGGCGGCGCCCCTCGGCGACGACCAGCGACGGCGCGCTCGCGCCGCGCCGCGCCTCCTGCCGAGCGCGCTCCAGTGCTTCGGAGTCCGCGAGCTGGGCACGCCCCCAGCGAAACGCCGCGACGTTGGCGTCGACGGAGACTCCGTTCAGGCGGATCGCCTCCTCGACCATCGCCGGATCGATCGGGAGACAGCCCGCCTGCACCGCCATGCCGACCACGAAGAAGTTCGCCGTCGTCGTCGATCCGAAGAGATCCTGCGTGGCGGCCGCCGCGTCGGCCCAGAAGCCCGCCTGGCTCCGGGTCCGCTCCGCGATGCGCTTGATCAGCTGGTCGGCCGCCGGCATCTCGATTTCGGGATGCGTGATCATGTCGCCGGTCGGCGTCGGGCTCGTCGATCCGACGACGGTCGTGCGTTCGGAGTCGGCGGTGAGCAGGCCCTTTTCGGAGGCGGCGACGAGTTGGTCGAAGGCGAGCAACAGGTCGGCCTGCCCCTCGCCGATCCGGTTCGTCGCGGTCGGCGCGCTGCGCGAGAGGCGTAGATCGCTGACCACGGGGCCCGCCTTCTGGGACAGGCCGATCTGGTCGAGACCGCGGACGTGGAAGCCGTCGAGCATCGCCGCGGTGCCGAGGACCTGGGCGACGGTCACGACGCCGGTCCCGCCGATGCCGGTGATGCGAACGGCGAACTCGTCGTCGGGCACGATTCTCGCGATCGGCGCGAAGCTCTCGGGCGCGGCCGGAATCGCGCGGCGCGGGCGGGCGGCGAGCGGGGTTGCCGGCGTTTCGGGCAGCGTGATCGTCACGAACGACGGGCAATCGCCCTCGAGACAGGAATAGTCGAGATTGCAGCTCGTCTGATCGATCGTCGTCTTGCGGCCGAAGGGCGTCATGACCGGCTCGACCGAGAGGCAGTTGCTGACGCGACCGCAATCGCCGCAGCCCTCGCAGAGGCGATGATTGATGACGACGCGCTGGCGGGGCGTCGCGATGCGTCCGCGCTTGCGGGCGCGGCGGGCCTCGGCGGCGCAGGCCTGATCGTGGATCAGGACCGTCGTGCCCGGGATCTTCGCGAGCAGCTCCTGCGCCTCGAGCAGGCGATCCCGGTTCCAGACGAGGGTGCCGGGCGGGAGTACGGAATCCGCATGGCGCGAGACGTCGTCGGTCGTGATCAGGATCCGCGCGACGCCCTGGCTCGCGAGGGTCGCGGCGACGGCCGGTACCGAAAGCTGCCCCTCCGGATGCTGCCCCCCCGTCATCGCGACCGCCCCGTTGTAGAGGAGCTTGTAGGTCACGTTCACGCCGGCGGCGATCGACGCCTGGATCGCGAGCTGCCCGGAATGAAAATAGGTCCCGTCGCCGAGATTCTGGAAGAAATGCTCCCGCCCGACGAACGCCGACATCCCGATCCACTGCACGCCCTCGTTGCCCATGCAGCCGAGCCCGCCGATGTCGCCGACGCGCCGCTCG
>CAUJGH010000237.1 GCA_963169575.1 Myxococcota bacterium
GGCCTCGAGCTCGGCGAGCGAGCGGCCGGCGAGGGCGCCGAGCGAGAGTTCGAGGAATTCCTCGAAGCCGATGCGCCCCAGCAGGCCGTCGAGTCCGAGCCGCAGCGTCTCGGCGACGACCCCCGCATCGAGCTCGCCCTGGCGCAGGCGATGCTGGAGGAAGGCCGAGGCGGTGAAGCCGGAGACGAGGGTGCCGTCGAGGTCGAAGAAGGCGGCGACGGCGGGGCCGGGCGCGTCGTGCTCGATCTCGGCGATCGCGAGGACGTGGGGCAGCTCGGTCATGGCTTTGCCGGGCTGGCGGGCCGCTCCGCGTCGACGGCCAGCAGGTCGATCTCCTCGAAGGCCTCGCGCAGGCATTGCTCGAGCAGCGGCGCGTCGCGGACGGCGGCCGGGTCGTAGTGGATCGTGAGGGTCGCGGACTCCGCGACGGAGACGAACGTCGCCATCATCGCCGCGCCGGGCAGCGGGCCGATTCCGAGCATCCGCTCGACGCGCGCCCCGGCGAGAAAGATCGGCGCCCGCGGCCCGGGGACGTTGCTCGCCTGGACGTCCGGAGGTCGCAGGGCGGAGACGACCCGCGACGAGACGCCCGTCGGCAGTGCGACCAGCCAGGGCGCCGTCCACTCGGCATAGTCGATGCCGCGCTCGGCGCGAATCTGGCGCATCTGTTCGGCGATCGACTTCATGCGCGCGGCGGCGTCGCGCTCGGCCAGCGGGGCGGCGAGCACGGCGGCGACGAAGCGATTGCCGCCTTCCTCGTCGCCGGGGCGGCGCGTGCTGATCGGGAGGCCGAGGGGCAGCGCCTCGACGGGCATGAAGAGCGCTTCGTGGTAGCGGGCGAGGGCGCCGCAGAGACCGGCGAGATAGGCATCGTTGAGGGTGCCGCCGGCGCTCTTCGCGGCGGCCTTGAGGCGCGCAAGCGAGAGGTCGAGCCAGAGCAGGCGCCGCCTGCGGCTGCGGCCCGCGAGCAGCGGCGAGGGCAGCGCGCCCGAATCGAGGACGCGCAGGGCCGAGGTCGCATGGTCGACGACGTCTTCGAGCACTTCTTCGAGGGCGCCGCGCGGATCGCCGAGCAGGCGCTCGCCGAGGTTCGCGAGCCCGTGGACCCATTTCGAGGCGAGATCGATCGCATGGCCGGCGAGCCGGCCGAGCTCCTCGGTCGCGAGCTCGTCGGGGGTCGCGTCGTCGCAGAGCGGCAGCGGCGGCATCGGGCGCCGCGGGGCGTCGCGGACGAGGTCGAAGAGATGCGCGTGGATCTGGATGCCGCCGACGCCGTCCGAGAGCGCATGGCTGACCTTGAAGACGAGCGCGGCGCGGCCGTCTGCGAGGCCCTCGAAGAAGTTCGCCGTCCAGAGCGGACGCAAGGCATCGAGAGGCGTCATCAGCTCGGGCTCGAGCCAGGCGATGATGTCGGCGAGGCCCGCACCGGGGGCGAGGCGGGTTCGGCGCAGATGATAGGCGAGATCGAAGTCGGGATCCGTCGTCCAGCAGGCCGGGCCGAAGCCGGCGGTCGGCTCGACGACGCGCTGGCGCAGGCGCAGGTATTCGCGGCTCGCGCGCTCGAACGTCTCTTCGAGGCGGGGCCACTCCGGCGCCCCGTCGAGCAGGAAGACCGCCGCCATCGTCGGGCGCTTCACCGGATCGCGCTCGCTCCGGTAGAGGAGCTCGTCGAGGGGCGACATCGGCTCGTGGCTGCGGGGGGCGTTGGACATCGGGATGCTAGGCCTTCTTTGCGCCGCTCCCTGGCGAGGGGGACCGGGAGAGGAACGCGTCGATCTTCTGGCGGTACTCGGGGCCGGTGAGCAGGAGGGTCTGGGCGAGGCGATCGACGTCGCGGGCGGTCCGCCGATCGCCGTGCTCGGCGGCGTCGATCGCGAGCTTCGCGAGACCGACGGCCTCGCGCGGGAACGACGCGAGCCGCTCGCAGAAGGCGCGTGCGCGGGCCGGAAATTCCTCGGCGGCGTAGACGGACTGGACGAGGCCCATCGCGAGCGCCTGCCGGGCGTCGACCGTCTCGCAGGCCATCGCGAGCCATTTCGCCCACGGCGCCCCGACGATGCGCGTCAGCCGGCTGATCCCGCCCGAGCCGGGCAGCACGCCGAGATTCGAGATCTCGGGCAGGCCGAATTTCGCGCCCTCGGCGGCGAGCCGGAAATCGCACGAAGCGGCGAGCTCGATCCCGACCCCGAGGCAGCTGCCCTGGGCCGCCAGCACGACCGGTTTCTCCACCGTCTCGAGAAAGTCGAAGAAATCGTGGAGCGCGCGGCGGCGGTACTGGCGGCGCAGGTTCGAGCCGCGCAGGACGCCGTCGGTCCCGACGCCCATGTCGGGATCCATCGTGCTGATGTCGACGCCGGCGGTGAAGTAGCGGCCTTCGGCGGTGATCAGGAGCACGCGATGGCGATCGTCGTTCGCGAGGTCGTGGCCCGCCTGCTCGAGCAGCTCGAGCATCGGGAGCGTCACGGCATTCAGCTTCGCGTCCCGCGTGAACGTGATCGTGATGATGCCCCCCGCGTCCTCGCGGCGGGCGTCCTGCAGCGTCGTCAAGCGCTTCTCCCGGGCAGTCCCGCGCCGGCGGCCGGTCCGGCGGGCACTCGAAGGGGCTGGAGATCGACCTCGAGACCGAGGCCATCGCGAGCATAATGCCGGTGGTCTCCGGCCGAAACCGAAACGAGACGATCGGGCGCGAAGAGTCGGGCGAGAGCCGCGCGAGCTCGCGGGGCGAGCGCGCGCCGAGAGCGGCCGGGACGCGGACGAGTACGCGGACGAGGAGGCGTTGCGGGCGAGCCCGGCGCGGGTTGCGGCTCGCGCGGCCGCTCCATAGGATCCGCCGACGCCGGGGGGCCGACTCGCCGTCCGGCCCCGATTCCGGCTCGGCGCGCGGCAGCCCGGAGCGAGCGGTCCGTCGCCGGAGAGTCTTTTCGCGATCCCCGACTGCGTTCGGCGACCGGCTCGATGCGGGCCGCGCGCGGATCCTGCAGCACGCGCGCGGTGCGCCAAGGAGTGCCCATTTTGGAGCGAGGATCCGAGGGACGATCGAAGACGCGCCTGGCCGCCGCCGCTTCGCCGCGCGTCGCCGAACGCGCGGATCTCGTCCAGGGCGCGACCTTCTGGGAGCTGCTCTCGCGCCGCGCCGAGCGGACGCCCGATCGCCTGATGTATGCCGATGGCCAGGATCGCCGCATCACCTTCGCGGGCTTTCGCGAGCGCTGCGAGCGGGTCGCGGCGGGGCTCCTCGCGATGGGCGTGCGGGAGGGGACGCGCGTCAGCTGGCAGCTCCCGACCCGCATCGACACGGTCC
>CAUJGH010000238.1 GCA_963169575.1 Myxococcota bacterium
CGTCGACGCCCTCGACGACGATCTCGGCGCCCGCATCGGCGTCCCCGATCCCGCGCACCGCGTCGACCAGCCGGTGCAGCGGGCCAACCACCCGCCGCCGCAGCAGCGTCCAGCCGAACAACACGAAGATCACGACGTCGACCAGGATCACGACACCGAGCAGCCACGCGGGCAGAGGCGGATCCATCCGGCCGACGATCGTCTCTGAGCCGTCGCGCCCCGGCGCGGCGAATCGGATCGGCTGCCAGGGCGCGCCGGATTCGACCAGCGGGCGACCCGTCGCCTTCGACTCCCGGGCGAGCGTTCGCGTGCCCGCATCGAGTTCGCGAGCAGACGCATTGAGACCGCGCACCACGCCGTGCCCGTCGATCTTCCACCAATGGCCGCTCTCGGCGGCCTCCAGCTCCAGGATGCCGTTTCGGGTCGACGCGACGAAGCCGCGGCCCAGCAGATCGTGAAGGGATTCGAGGCGTGCGTCGGCGATCTCGAGCAGGACCGCCGCGAGCAGCGCGGTCCCCGCCGCCATGACCAGGGCGAGCGAGATCAGGATCTCCGCCTGGACGCCCTGCCGGAGCTTCACGATCAGTCTCCCTGGCTGGGATCCTCGATCCCGAGCTTCTCGAGCCGATAGCGAAACGACCGGAACGAGATACCGAGCAGGCGCGCCGCACGCTTCTTGACGCCCCCGGCCGCGCGCAGGGCCTCCGTCAGGAGCGACCGCTCGTAGTCGGCGACGAGGCGCTCGAGATCGACGCCCTTGCTGGGAATCCGCGTCGACTCGCGCCGCTCGCGCACTTCCCGGACGGTCGCCGGCAGCAGATCCACGCCGATCGTCGAGCCCCGCGAGAGTGCGACCGCACGTTCGATCAGGTTCTCGAGCTCGCGCACGTTCCCCGGGAACGCATAGCGAGAGAGGACGTCGTAGGCCTCGGCATCCATTCCATCGACCGGCTTTCCGAGCTCTTCGGCGTGGCGGCGGATGAAGTGCTGGACCAGCAGCGGGATGTCCTCGGACCGCTCCCGCAGCGGCGGCAGCGTCAGCTGGATGACGTTCAGCCGGTAGTAGAGGTCCTCGCGAAAGCGTCCCGCCGCGACCTCCTCTTCGAGTCGGCGGTTGGTCGCCGAGACGATCCGGACGTCGACCTTGCGGTCGACCGTGTCGCCGACACGCCGGATGGTCTTCTCCTGCAGCGCGCGAAGCAGCTTGACCTGGAGGGCCGGAGAGAGCTCGGCGATCTCGTCGAGGAAGAGCGTGCCCCCCGATGCGGCTTCGAAGAGGCCTTCCTTGTTCTGCACGGCGCCCGTGAACGAGCCGCGCGCATGCCCGAAGAGCTCGCTCTCGAGCAGGTTCTCGGGGATCGCGCCGCAGTTCAGCGCGATGAAGGGCTCGCCCTGCCGCTGGCCCTGTTCGTGGATCGCGCGCGCGACGAGTTCCTTGCCCGTTCCGCTCTCGCCATAGATCAGGACGTTGGTCTTGGTCTCGGCGACCTGCGCGATCAGGTCGAAGACTTCCTGCATCGCGCGGCTGTGACCGATGATGTTGCGGTCGCGAACCTGACTTCGGAGCTCCTTGCGCAGGCGTCGATTCTCGACCGCCAGCACCTTCTTCTCGAGCGCCTTCTCGATCACGATCCGGAGCTCGTCGACCTTGAAGGGCTTCGTCAGGTAGTCGTAGGCGCCCTCCTTCATCGCCGCGATCGCGCTGTCGGTCGTTCCGAACGCGGTGACGACGATCGGAATCGTCTCGGGAGAGATTTCGCGTGCGGCGAGAATCAGGTCGAGGCCCGACTTCCCGGGCATCTGCATGTCCGTGATCAGCAGGTCGATCTCGTCGGCCTCGAGATGGGCCAGCGCCGCATCGACGTTGCCCGCCGTGACGACGTCGTAGCCCTCGCGCCGGAGGAAGATCTCGAGGAACTCCTGCATGCTCTGCTCGTCGTCGACGACGAGGATTCGGGAGGAATTCGGCTTCAAGCGGATCCCCCCGCGAGCGGCAGCAGGACGCGGAAGCAGGTGCCGCGGCCGACCACGCTCGAGATCTCGACTCCGCCGCCGTGTTGTTCCACGATTCTCTGCACCGTCGCGAGCCCCAGCCCCGTTCCGTCCTGCTTGGTGGTGAAGAAGGGCTCGAAGATCCGATCCTGGAGCTCCGCCGACAGGCCCGGCCCCGTGTCTTCGACCTCGAGGACACCCCTCGCCTCGGGACGGGCATCCCCCGCCTCGCGCACCTCAGGTGCATTACGGCCCGGCAGCCTTTCGTCTTGAGACGACACTCCGGGATCCGCCCGGCGAACGCGCACCCGGAGTTCGCCCTTGCCCGCCATCGCCTCGAGCGCGTTGTTCCAGAGGTTCCAGATCGCGCCCTTCAGCTGCGCCGGATCGGCCCGGACGACCACCGCATCGTCGAGCTCGAAGCGCGCGACGATGTCGTCCATGCCCTGCCCCTCGGCGACGCCGGCGATCTCGCGCACCAGATCCGCCAGCCGCACCGATTCGAGCGAGAGGGGTGCCGGCCGCGAATAGCGCAGAAAATCCCCGATGAGGTCGTTGAGACGATCGACCTCGCGAACCACGATGCCCATCAGCCGGCCCTGCGCCGGATCCACGACCGGCGCCGCCGGCGAGCCCTGCAGCAGCTGCACCGAGCCGGAGATCGAGGCCAGGGGGTTG
>CAUJGH010000239.1 GCA_963169575.1 Myxococcota bacterium
TTTCTCCGACGGCACGCCGATCACCGCGACGTCGGCCACGCCCGGATGCCCCATCAGGACGTTCTCGATCTCCGCCGGATAGATGTTCTCGCCGCCCGAGACGATCATGTCCTTGACGCGATCGTGGATGTAGAGATAGCCGTCCTTCAAATAACCGGCGTCGCCGGTGCGGAACCAGCCGAGGCCCGTCGCGTCGCGGCCCTCCGGAAAGACGGCGCGGGTCGCCTCGGGATTGCGCCAATAGCCCTTCATGTTCTGCCGGGAGCGGCACCAGACTTCGCCGACCGCGCCCTCGGGCAGGTCGAGGCCGGAGTCCGCATCGACGATGCGGAGCTCGACGTCGCCCCAGGGCCGGCCCGCCGCCCGCAGCAGATGACCTCGGGGACCGCCGGGATCGTGGTCTTCGGGCGGCATGATCGTGATCGCGCCAGAGGTCTCCGTCAGCCCGTAGACCTGCGCGAACGCGCAGCCGAAGGTCTTCATCGACCGGACGAGCACCTCCTCGGAGATCGGCGAGGCGCCGTAGATGATCCGCTTCAGGGAGCCGAAATCGACCTGCTCGACGCCGGGCGCCGACCCGAGAGCATGGAGCACGGCCGGCACGAAGAGCGCGTTCGTGACCCGCTGCTTCTCGATCAGCTCGAAGATCTGCGCGGGAACGAGCTCGCGGGCGAGCACGACGAGCGCGCCCTGATGAAAGGCCGAGATCCCGAGTCCGCTGCCCGCGATGTGGAAGAGCGGCATCGCGACGAGCGTGACGGCATCCTCGGCGATCGCCCACTCGTGCACGCCGATCTCGATCGCGCTCAGCAGGTTGCGATGAGTCAGCTCGACGCCCTTCGGCAGCCCCGTCGTCCCCGACGTATAGAGCTGGAAGCAGGTCTCGTCCGGATCGACGGAGATGCCGGAATCCGCGGCCGGCCCCGACGCCGAGCCCGAGACGGCGTCCGAAGCGCCGACGGGCGCGATCCAATCCGCATAACAGGGAAAGCGCTCGCTCTCGCCCAGCACCACGATCTGCGGATCGGCCTCGAGCTTCATCTGCGCCAGGTGCCCGAGGAACTCGGCGCCGATCAGCAGTACCCGCGCCTGCGAATGGTTGAGGATGTATTCCATCTCGGGCGCCGCGAGCCGCCAGTTCACGGCGAGCGTCACGGCCCCCAGCATCGACGCACCGAAGAGGAACGTGAAGAACTCGGGCACGTTGCGATCGAGGATGGCGACGCGGTCCTGCGGACCGATGCCCTGCGCCTGCAGCGCGCGGGCGACGCGTGCCGATTCGGCTTGGAGCATTCCGTAGGTATGGAGACGGCCCTCGGCCTGCAGCGCGGGTGCGTCGGGCCGAACGGTCGCGTGGTGGCGGAGGATTTCGTTGAGCGTGCGGAAGGAGGCTTCGCGAAGCTGATCGAAAGCGGGTTCGCGATCGGACGATCCGTCGGACATGGTGGGCGCCATCCTCGTCGTTCGGGCTCGGATCGGCCGGCGTCGCTGGCAGCGGACGGGTCGATCTCGCCGCCTGCGAGGCTAACATGGGCGAGCGCTGCCGGATACGCGATCCGCGTTCGGCGCTCCGCGAAATCGATGTCGGTCCGCGCGCCGATCCCGCCGAACGATCGGAGATCTCCCTGCCGCCGTCCCCCGCTGCTGCGCTCGCGAACGGCTCCGCGGCGGCGACGCCCGGAATCGATCGGGCGATCGACCAGGCCTTCGCCCCGATCGCGACGTTCGCCTCCGAGCTGGTCTTCTTCACGGTCCCCGTCGCCGGCGCGGAGATTCCCCTGATCGTCGTCTGGCTGATCGCCGGCGCGACCTTCTTCACCTTCGCCCTCGGCGGCATCAACGTGCGCGGCTTCCGCCACGCGCTGCGGATCGTGACCGGTCGCGAGGAAGGCAGCGACGAGCCCGGCCAGGTCTCCCATTTCCAGGCCCTGACGACGGCGGTCTCGGGCACCGTCGGCGTCGGCAACATCGCCCACGTCGCCGTCGCCGTCTCGGTCGGCGGTCCCGGCGCCGCCTTCTGGATGGCCGTCGCCGGCGTCCTCGGCATGAGCTCGAAGTTCGTCGAATGCACGCTCGGCGTGAAATACCGCCGGCACAATCCGGATGGCAGCTATTCCGGCGGCCCGATGTACTACCTCTCGGACGGCCTCGCGGCGCTCGGCTTGCGCCGCCTCGGGCTCGGCCTCGCCCTCTTCTATTCCGTCTGCGTCGTCTTCGGCGCCGTCGGCATCGGCATGTTCCAGGCGAACCAGGCCTACGCCCAGCTCGTCGTCGTGACCGGCGGCAGCGAGAGCTTCGTCGCGAGCCGGGGCTGGCTCGTCGGGAGCTTCCTGGCCTTCTCCGTCGCGCTCGTGATCCTCGGCGGCATCCGTACGATCGCGCGCTTCACGGCGCGGATCGTGCCGCTGATGGTCGTGCTCTATCTCGCGTGCGGGTTCGTCGTGATCGGGACCCACGCCGATCGCCTGCCGGACGCGCTGCTGCGCATCGTGACCGAAGCCTTCACGCCGCAGGGCGCGAGCGGCGGCCTGCTCGGCGTCGTCTTCCTCGGCTTCCGGCGCGCTGCCTTCTCGAACGAGGCCGGGATCGGCTCGTCGGCGATCGCGCATTCGGTGGCCCGGACCCGCGAGCCCCTGACCCAGGGCTTCGTCGCGATGCTCGAGCCCTTCCTCGATACGGTCGTCGTCTGCTCGATCACCGCCCTCATCATCACGACCGGCCTCGAGCCCGGCGAGCTCGGCACCGGCGTCGTCTCCGGCGTCGAGCTGACGTCGAAGGCCTTCGCCAGCGTCCACGCCGGGCTCCCGAACGTGCTCGCGGTCGTGATCTTCCTGTTCGCGTATTCGACGCTGATTTCCTGGTCCTACTACGGGCTCGAGGGCTGCGTCTTTCTCGTCGGCGACTCGGCCGGCGTGCGCCGGACCTTCAATCTCTTCTATTGCCTCTGCGCGGTCGTCGGCTGCACGACGACGCTCTCGGCGATCCTCGAGTTCACCGACGCGATGGTCTTCGCGATGGCCTTCGCGAACGGAATCGGACTCTACGCCCTCGCGCCGGGCCTGCGTGCCGATCTGAGGATCTATTGGGCCGGCATCCGGGCCCGCCGCACGCGCTCCCGCAGCGCCGAACGGGCCTAACGCGCTTCGACGGCCGAGGCTTCGAAGACGACGACGCGCTCGCCAGGCCCGATGGGCAGCTCGGGATCCGCATCGCGGGCCAGCTCGCCCTCCGCGAGCACGACGCGCAGCACTCCGGTCGCGATGCGCGACCCGGGGCTCGCCGTCGACGCCGGGCCGGGCGGCGCGGCGCGCTCGAGGACCTCCGCGAGACGGCCGATCGGCACCTCGCATCGCCAGCCTCCCCATTCGACGCGCGCCTTCGCGCCGGGATCCCGATGTCGCGCGAGCGCGAGATACTCGCCAGGCGTGTTGAAGCCCGTCCACGGCGCCGGTGCGTTCGGCGCCAGACGCTGCGCATCGCCGTCGACGCGAGCGAAGCCGATCCGTTCGAGCAGGGCCGCCGGGCTCGCAATCCCCTCCGAGAGCAGCGCCTCCGCGGCTCCGGCCGCACGCACCGGATAGACGGCCGAGAGGACCTGAACGAAGCCCTCGGCGATCGGCGCGGCGGCACCCGCTTCGGCGGACGCGCGCCCGAAGAGTGCTTCGACGTGTTCCTCGCTGAGGAAGGGAGCGTCACAGGCCGTCACGAACGCGAGCTCGGCGCCGCTCGCCGCGAGTCCATCGCGCAGCGCCGCCAGCGGGCCGCGGGCCGGATCGCGGTCGACGACGATCCGTGCAGCGAGCGCGACGGAAGAGATCGAGAGCGCCTCCGAGGTCACGACGATCGTTTCGTCGACACACCCCTCGAGCAGCGACACGACGTGCTCGATCATCGAGCGGCCGAACCAGGGCAGCAGGGCCTTCGGCCGACCCATCCGGCGGGACAGCCCGCCACACAGCACGATGCCCGCTCGCTTCACGCGGCACTCCCGGCGGATGGCGGGCCAGTCTACCCCATCGCCCGCAGTGGCCCGGCCGTTCTACTGTTGGCCGATCATGCGCAATCCCGATCCGACCCCCGCCCCCTCGCGCGCGCCCGAGAAGGCCCGCCCCGAAGACGGCCTCTTTCTCGCCCTGCCCGAAGCGAACCACTTCCAGCCCACGCCGCTGACGGGCGGCCCCTGGGATCCGAAGTTCCAGCACGGCGGGCCCGTCTCGGGTCTGCTCGCCCATGCGATCGACCGGGAGCCCGCGCCCGTTCCCATGCGGATCGTGCGGCTCACGGTCGAAATGTTCCGCGGCGTCCCGCTGACGCCGCTGCGCGTCGAGACGCGCCTGGTCCGCGGCGGAAAGCGCATCCAGAGCGTCGAGGCCACGCTCTACGACGGCGCGACGCCCGTCGCTCGCGCGACCGCGCTGCGCATGCGCCGCAGCGCGGCCGACGCCGACCAGGCCTCCGATCTTCCCCTCGACCCCGGTCTCGGCAGGCCGCCCGAAAAAGTCCCCTCGATTCTCGAGTCGCGGCGCTTCGCCGAGGGAACGATTCTCATGCCGGGCTTCATCCGGGCCGTCGACATCGTGACGGATCCGCCCACCCGGGCCGGCGATCCCGGCAATGCCTGGACGCGGCTGCTCTGCCGAGTCGTCGAAGGCGAAGAGCCCTCCCCCACCGTCCCCCTCGCGACCCTCGTCGATTTCGCGAGCGGGACCGGCAGTGCCCTCGACTACAGCCGCTACACCTCCATCAACCCCGACCTCTCGATCCACGTGCTGCGGGAGCCGCGCACGGCCTGGATCGGCCTGCGCGGATACACCGGCTTCTCCGACGACGGCGTCGGCCAGAGCCAGGCCTCCGTTTACGACGAAGCAGGCCTCGTCGCCCGGGTCCAGGCCTCGCTGCTCCTCGAGCGCCGGGGCTGAGACGAGGCCGGGAGTCCCCGCGCGGGAGGGGCCGCGTCGGGCGGGCCAGCGCCGGGTCCGCCCGGCTGGAAAGCCGACGGCAGAAGCGGTCCCGGCCGCAGCGGACCGTCCGAGAACGAGTAAGATCCGGGCCGAAAAAAAAGGAGGACAGTGCGATGGGCAAGCTCGACGGACGTGTGGCGATCGTGACCGGCGGTGGACGAGGCATCGGCGCCGAGGTCGCGAAGACCTTCGCCTCCGAAGGGGCCGCGGTGGTCGTGAACGATCTCGGCGCGAGCATGGACGGCAGCAGCACCGAGGGGACCCCCGCCGAAGAGGTCGCCGAAGCGATCCGCAAGGCCGGCGGCAAGGCCTCCGCCAACAACTGCGACGTCACGAGCTTCTCGCAGACCGAGGGTCTGATCGCCCAGGCCGTGAAGGATTTCGGCCGCCTCGACATCGTCGTCAACGTCGCCGGCATCATCCGCGACGGCATGATCTTCAAGATGGAAGAGAAGCAGTGGGACGCCGTGATCGCCGTCCACCTCAAGGGCAGCTTCAACACCTCCCGCCACGCCTCCGCCTACTGGCGCGAGAACCGCGGCGGCGAGTACCGCCTGATCCATTTCATCTCGGGCTCGGGCCTCTGGGGCGCTCCCGCGCAGCCCAACTACGCCGCCGCGAAGATGGGCATGGTCGGCCTCTCGAACAGCTGCGCGACCGCGCTCGCGAGCTACGGCGTGACGAGCAACTGCATCGCACCCGTCGCCTACACCCGCATGACGGCGAGCCTCGAGGGCAAGTCGACGACGATGAACTACAGCGCGTCGAACGAGAAGCTCTCGACGAAGAACGTCGTGCCGCCGGTCGTCTGGCTCGCGAGCGAGCAGTCGAGCTGGATGAACGGCCGCATCATCCAATGCGGCAATGGCCGCATCGGCCTCTTCAACCAGCCCGCGATCGAGCGCGAGGTCACGACGCCGGGCGTCTGGGACCTCGATCATGCGTTCGAGGAGATGAACACGACCTTCCGCGAGGCGGTCGAGTATCCTAATCCGTTTCGCAAGCCCAAGGGCTGAGGGCGCGGGCGACCGGCGTGACGCGGGGGGCGTGCTGAGGCGTCGCGATCTGCGTGACGCGGGGGGCGTGCTGAGGCGTCGCGATCTGCACGGCGCAGGTTTCGCGAATGGCTCGCCCTCGCTTAGGGCTCCGTCGCTTCTCGTACGTTTCTGTGACTGCGATCTGAACGCTGGAGCGGCCTCAGGCTGCGCTTGACTTCGCGAAACCTGCACCGCGCCGATCGCTCGCGTCGTGCGGGGCGTTCCGCGTCACGCCGATCGCTCGTGCTGTGCTGGGATGCTCGCGTTACGCCGATCGCTCGCGTTGGGCGGGGATGCCTGCGTCGCTTCGATCGTTCGCGCTGGGACAGCTTGCCGGCTTCAGGGCGAACGCTCACGGGGGATGGGGTGTCGGTGTCGTCGAGAGCGGTGGCGGGCGAAGTCATCGGATCAGGGCGGGCGGAGGCGGGGCTTGGCCGGGTGTTCTCCGACGGAAATCGAGCTGGTGATCTTCGATTGCGATGGGGTGCTCGTCGATAGCGAGGCGATCGCGTGTCGGGTCGAGGCGGAGCTGCTGACGGCGGCCGGGTTCCCCCATGCGTTCGAGGACATCCGTCGGGACTACCTCGGAAGGAGCTCGGAGACGATCCTCCGCATGATCGAAGAGCGTTTCGGGCGCCGGCTGCCCGATGACATCAAGGCGCGCTCGCAGACAGCCGTGCTCGACGCATTCGAGCGTGAGCTGCAACCCATTCCCGGCGTCGCGGAGGCCGTCGCGGGACTCGCTGGGCCGCGCTGCGTCGCTTCCTCGAGCGCTCCGGCGCGCATCCGGCGCTCGCTCGAGCTCACGGGCCTGCTCGCCGCCTTCGAGCCGCATCTGTTCAGCGCGACGATGGTCGCGCGTGGAAAGCCGGCGCCGGACCTCTTCCTGCATGCTGCTCGCGAGATGGGTGCGGATCCGCAGCGCTGCATCGTCATCGAAGACAGCGTGCCCGGCGTCCGCGCGGCGCGCGCGGCGGGCATGCGGGTCCTCGGATTCCGCGGTGGCAGCCATTGCGGCCCCGACCACGCCGCGACGCTGCGCGACGCAGGCGCCCACCGCGTCTTCGACGCGATGCGCGACTTGTCGCAGACGTTGTCCGAGGCGTTGTCCGAGGCGTTGTCCGAGGCGTCGTCCGAGGCGTTGTCGGGGGTGTAGTCCGAGGCGCATTCCGGTGCATCGTCCGACGCGTCGTCGAGCGCGCTGCGCGCCCCGCTCAGCGGCGGCGGGGCTCGGAGTGGTCCCAGTCGGCGAGCAGAGTGTTGATGGCCGTGATCAGCAGGAGCGGCTGGTCGAGCATCAGATGGTGGCCGGCCAGGGGGATCTCGATCACGGGGTTCACGCGGCCCATCAGCTCGTACATGTAGCTGCCGACGTCCTCGGTCACGAGGCCGCACTCGGAAGCCAGCAGCGCCAGCCGGCAGCCGACACGCGGTAGATAGGGGCGCGCGGCGACGCGCGGATTCTCGTCGAAGGCGCTGAACGCGCGATGATCGAATTTCCAGCTGAAGCCCTCGGCGGTCTCGCGCAGCGAGTGGTGGACGACGTCCGCCATGACGTAGTCGAGGTAGTGGGCCTGGGGCGGAACCGTGCGGAAGCGTGCGACGGCCTCTTCGCGCGAGGCGTAGGCGCGGGGCTTGCCGAAGGCCTCGCCCATGCGGTGGGCGTCGATCTCGGGATCCGGGGCGCTGATGGGCGAGTCGCAGACGATGACGCCCGCGAGCCGGCCGGGGTGGAGCGCGGAGGTCGCGATCGTGACGAAGCCGCCCATGCTGTGGCCGATCAGGACGGGCTGATCGCGCATGCCCGAGGCCTCGGCGACGGCCATCACCTCCTGCGTCCAGCCCTCGAGGCTGTAGCGCGTGCGATGGCCGGAGTCCCCATGACCGGACAGGTCGAGGGCCGCGACCCGGAAGCGATCCGCATAACGCGCGGCGACATGGGTCCACCAATGGGCATGCGCACCGCCGCCATGGACGAAGACGAGCCCGCGGCGCCCCCGCTCGCCCCAGGCGAGGTAGTGAATCGCGCAGTCGTCGACCTGCGTCGTCTCGTCGGTGCGCGGGACGGCGAGCGCGGCCCGGTACCAATCGGGGGCAGCGATGGGAGCCGTATCGGGGGCAGCGGCGCGACCCATCGCCTACTTCGGGCCCGGTCCGGGCGACGCGTCCGCGTCCGCGTAGTAGAAGACGCCCCATTGCCCCGACGTCTCCGAGACTGCGAGGCGCAGCTTCTGGATCTGGGTCCGGCCGAAGCGCCCCTGAACCCGCCGAATCAGCTCGCGGCCGAACCAGGTCGCGAGATTCTCGGCCGAGCTGTTGTTGATCGGCAGCACGATGATCTCCTCGCTCGGCGCGAGGTATCGGCAGCCGCGGTAGCGGACTTCCGTATGCCCGTCGTCGCGGGGCGCGACCACGAGCTCGGGATGCTGGCCGGGGACGACCCAATGCTCGTCGAGCTCGTCGCAGAGCTCGCGGATCACGGGCTTGACCTGGATGAAGTCGATGACGATGCCCTTGTCCGTCAGCAACCCCTCGATCTCGGCATCGACATAGTAGTTGTGGCCGTGAAGGCGCTCCTTCGAGCCGTCGGGGAAGATCAGGAAATGGGCGCAGGAGAACTTGAAGTTCTCCTTGTGCAGATGGATCGCCCAGCGTTCGCTCGTCATCGTCCTGGCATCTCCGGGGGCCCCTCGAGGGCGGCCTTCGTCACGGCGCGGCCCCGAGTATGCCATGCCGGGATGCCCGGGTCTCGGCATGCCGCCCCGCCGCAGGAAGAGACCTGCATCGAACCCTCCCGTCCCGCCGCGCTCGATTGCGAGCGCCCCTGCCCGACTTCGCCGGCCGCCGCGCCCGCGCCTTGACCGCATGCCGCCGAACGTCGAAGCTCCGCGCGATGAACGCGCTCCGATCGATGGCCGCGGACCCGGCGGCCGACTACGCACCCGAGATCCTCGGCGTCCTCAACGTCTCGCCCGAATCGATGGTCACCGAGTCGATCGCGATCGGCGCCGACGCCGTGACCGAACGCGCCGCGATGCTGGCCGCGACCGGCGCCGATTGGATCGATCTCGGCGGACGCTCGATCACGCCCGATGCCCCGACCCTCGACGATGAAGGGGAGCAGGCCCGTCTCTGGCCGGCGATCGCCGCGCTACGCGCCGCGGAGGCCGCGCGCGGGGCGCCTTATCGGATCTCGGTCGACACGTGGAGCTCAGCG
>CAUJGH010000240.1 GCA_963169575.1 Myxococcota bacterium
CCTGCAGCAGGCGCCGCATGATGTGGATGGCCGCGTCGTGGCCGTCGAAGAGGGCGGCCGCGGTCACGACGCGGATCGGAAGATCGCGGCCCCTCGGCCCGGCGTTCGCGGAGTCCGTCATGCGTGCTTCCTTTGTCTGGCGCGGCGCTGCGCGGGCGGCGCTACGGCCCGCGATCGCACGGCCGTCGGCTTCGCTCGACGTGCAGCGACCGCGGAGCGCGCCTCGATGTGTTCGCGATAGCGGACGAGCTCGGCGCGCAGCGCTGCGAGCTCGCCGATCCGCCGGTCGACGTCGGCGACGTGGAGTCCGAGCAGATCGTGCAGGCGGGCGAGCATCGCGGCGGTCCCGCCGCCGATCGCATGCACGTCGTTCAGCTCGCGGATCTCCGCGAGACAGAGGCCGAGCCTTTTCAGGCGATGGATGAATCCGAGGCGCTCGAGCTCGCCCTCGCCGTAGACCCGACGTCCGCCGGCACGCCGCCGTACGCCCGGCAGCAGCCCGATCTCTTCGTAATAACGCACGGTCCGGGGCGAGAGCCCCGTGCGTTCGCAGACTTCGGCGATGGCCCACATGGCGCCGAGGATCGCCCGATCTGCCAGCTCACGTCAACTGGGCCAGAGCCGCGCGTGCGGGCCGTCGCTGCGCCGGAAGACCCGCCGCACGCGCGCAGGCCGGCGCGCCCTGCGCGCTCAGTGATAGCCGAGCTCCTGCATCCGCCGGGCGCTCTTCGACCACTGCGGATCGACCTTCACGAAGAGCTCGAGGTGCACCTTCGTCCCGATCAGCGCCTCGATCGCCTGGCGCGCCCGGATGCCGATCTGCTTGATCTTCTGCCCGCCCTGCCCGACCACGATCCGCTTCTGCGACTCGCGCTCGACGAGCAGGTCCGCGCGGATGCGCGTCACGCGGCCGCCCTCCTCGAAGGCCATCACCTCGGTGGCGATCGCATGCGGCAGCTCCTCGGAGAGCAGCCCCATCGCGGCCTCCCGAATCAGCTCGGCGCAGAGGAAGCGCAGGGGGCGGTCGGTCAGGTCGTCTTCGGCATAGAGCGGCGGGGAGATGGGGAGCCGGGAGACGATCGCGTCGAGCAGTGCGTCGATGCCCGTGCCCCTGCGCGCCGAGACGAGCAGCGCGCCCTCCGCGAGTCCTGCCGGCGGAGCGACTGCCGGATCGACCGCGGGCGGCAGGTCGCATTTCGTGAAGACGACGATCGGGGTGCGCGCGCTCGCGGCGAGGGCGGCCGCGAGCTCGTCGTGGACCTCGCTCCAGCCGCGGCTGCGATCGACGAGCAGGAGCGGGACGTCGCAGTCGCGCGCGACCTCGTCGACGATCGCGTTGAGCGACGCATTCAGCGGCCGACCGCCGCGATGGCGCCCGGGCGTGTCGAGAAAGAGGATCTGCGCGTCGCCCCGCGGCAGGATGCCGAGGATCCGGCTCCGCGTCGTCTGCGGCAGGCGCGACACGATCGCGAGTCGCTGGCCGAGCAGTGCGTTCAGGAGCGAGGACTTCCCGACGTTGGGCGGTCCGAGCAGGGCGACGAATCCGGCGCGGGTCTCTGCCATCGTCTCAGGACTCCGCCGCGGCGCGCCGGGCCAGGGCCGCCCTCGCGGCCTCCCGCTCGGCGGCGCGTTTGGTGCGATCCGTCGCGCGTCCGAGCGGCTCACCGGCGAGCAGGACCTCGACGGTGAAGCGGCGATCGTCGCCTTCGATCGCACTGTCGGCGACGAGGCGATAGGTCGGAAACACGCCGACCTCGGCCATCGTGCGCTCCTGCAGCTCCGTCTTCGGATCTCGCGCGACGGGCGCGGAATCCCGGGCGAGCGCCTCGCCGAAGCGCGCCAGGAAGAAGCGCCGGACGGCTTCGAGTCCGCCGTCGAGATAGAGCGCGCCGATCACCGCCTCCATCGCGTCGGCGAGAATCGACGCCTTCTGCGCGCCGCCCGAGCTGTGCTCGGTCCGGCCGAGGGCGAGCGCTTCGCCGAGCTCGATTTCGCGGGCCAGCCGCGCGAGGGATCGGGCCTCGACGAGCGCGTGCAAACCGCGCGTCAGCTCCCCCTCCTGCCAGTGCGGATGGGCTGCATAGAGCGCGTCGGCGACGACCAGCCCGAGCACCGCGTCGCCGAGGAATTCGAGTCGTTCATTGCTCTCGCTACCGGCCTCGCCCCGGAGCCCGGCTTCGTGGGCGAAGGAAGCATGGCACAGCGCCGTCTCGAGGAGCTCGGGGCGCGCGAAGCGGTGCGAGAGCGTCCCCTCGAGACGCGCGATGACGCCCGCCCGCGCATCGGCGGACTCCGCCGCGACGGGCGCCGCAGGTTCCGAAGCCAACGCGCCCGGCGCCGCCGCACCCCGCGCGGACGCATCGGCCGCCGTCCCATCGGAAGCCGCCTCGCGCGCCCGCGAGCTGCCGGCGCTCATCGCAGCCCCTCGGCGAGGTAGCCGCCGCCGAGGACCTCGTCGTCGTTCAATGCGTCGTAGAAGACCGCCGCCTGCCCCGGCGCCACCGCGCGAACCGGCGCATCGAAACGGATCCGCGCGCCGTCGCCTTCGGTGGCGACGACCTCGGCGGACACCGCGGCGTGTCGATGACGCACCTGCACCCGCACGCGGACCGGCCCTTCCGGCGCCTCGCCGGCGATCCAGCCGACCCGCAGCACCCGGGCGCCCGAGCAGTCGAGATCGCCGGCGTCCCCGACCACGACGCGCTGGCTCTCGGGCTCGAGTCGGACCACGTAGAGACGGCGATCCGAGGCGATGCCGAGGCCGTGGCGCTGGCCGACGGTGAATCGGTGGATGCCGCGATGGCGGCCGAGGACGCGGCCCGACTCGTCGACGATCTCCCCTTCGATCCGGGCCGCCTCGGGCCGCAGGCGCTCGACGACCTTTGCGTAGTCGCCGTCGGGAACGAAGCAGATCTCCTGGCTCTCGGGCTTCTCCGCCGTCGCGAGCCCGAGCTCGCGCGCCGCCCGGCGGACCTCGTCCTTGCTCATCTCGCCGACCGGGAAGCGCGCGCTCCGGATCTGCTCCTGCCGCAGCGAGAAGAGGAAATAGCTCTGGTCCTTTGCGCGGTGGCGGGCGCGGAACAGGCGCGCGCGACCGGTCTCGGGATCGTGCTCGATGCGCGCATAATGGCCGGTCGCGACGCGGTCGGCGCCGAACGCCTTCGCGCGCTCGAGCAGATGGTCGAATTTGAAGCGCTGGTTGCACGCGATGCAGGGAATCGGCGTGTGTCCCGCGAGATACGCATCGGCGAAGGGATCG